>CAJATB010000044.1 GCA_903944755.1 uncultured Bacteroidota bacterium | reverse complement strand
CAGGTGTTAAGTTTGGATTTGGTGGTGTATTAACTGCGGCAACTATTGTTTTCTTTGCCTATATTGGTTTTGATGCGGTTTCAACTCAAGCAGGTGAAGCTATAAATCCTAAAAAAGATGTTCCTTTTGCAATTATTGCCTCTCTAGTTATTTGTACTGTTTTATACATTTTAGTGTCATTGGTTTTAACTGGAATGGTAAAATATGATCAATTAGATAAAGCTGCGCCAGTAGCCTCTGCTTTCTCAGCAATTGGTTTAAATTGGGCTGTATTTATTATTACTTTGGCGGCCACAGCAGGTTTAACCTCCGTAATGTTAGTAATGATGTTAGGGCAAACACGTATCTTTTTAGGCATGGCTAAGGATGGTTTATTACCAAGAGGTTTATTTGGAACATTACACGAGAAATTTAAAACTCCATATAAAAGTACCATTTTGGTAGGTTTAATCGTTTCGGTAGTAGCGGCTTTAACGCCAATCAACAAGGTTAGTGAAATGTGCAGTATGGGAACTTTATTAGCTTTTGCAATGGTATGTGTTGCCGTTATGATTTTACGTTATAAAAAACCAGAATTAGAAAGACCTTACCGTACACCAGCAGTTTATTTAGTGGGTTGTTTAGGGGTTGCATTTAATATATTTTTAATGTGCTTTGTTAGAAAAGAAACTTGGGTTGCATTTTTAATTTGGGGTGCAATTGGTATTGCTGTTTACTTTATTTACAGTAAACGAAACAGTAATTTAGAAAAACAAGGAATTAAATAAGTTTAATTTCTTTATAAAATATAAATGAAAAAATCTCTGAACTTATTTGACACCACGCTTTTAGTAGCTGGATCTATGATAGGTTCAGGGATTTTTATTGTGAGTGCAGATATTGCCCGCGTAGTTGGTTCGGCCGGATGGCTTTTAGTAGTTTGGATTTTATCAGGAGTCATTACTTTATTTGCCGCTTTAAGTTATGGCGAACTGGCTGGAATGATGCCACAAGCAGGCGGACAATTTGTGTACATTAAAAAAGCCTTTGGCGATTTAACCGCCTTTGTATATGGTTGGACAGTTTTCTTAGTTATACAGACAGGTGTTATTGCAGCAGTGGCTGTTGCTTTTGCAAAGTTTACAGGCGTATTTATTCCGTTTTTTGAAGAAGGAAATGTCTTATTTCAAATTATTAATTTAAAAATCACAAGCGCGCAAATATTGGCTATTTCAATCATTGCATTATTAACATTTATCAATACCCGCGGTATAGAAAACGGTAAAGCTATTCAGCGTATTTTTACTTCAGCTAAATTAATTGCCTTATTTGCGCTAATAATAGTTGGTATTTATTTTGGTTTCCATACAGGTGTTTTTGCTAATAATATGGCCCATGCCTGGGATGCCAAACAATTAAATGTAGATAGTAGTAGTTTCACTTCACTATCTGGCATGTCGTTAGCAACAGCTTTAGGTTTAGCCATGATTGGGTCATTGTTTAGCAGTGATGCTTGGAACAACGTCACTTTTATTGCAGGCGAAGTTGAAAAACCGCAGCGTAATAGTCCATTAGGCTTATTTTTTGGAGTAAGTATTGTAACATTAATTTACGTAATGGCCAATGTAGCCTATTTATGTTTATTGCCTGTTGATGGTGTTTCAACCAGTGCGTCAGTTGTTGAGCAAGGTATTATGTTTGCGCAAAAAGATAGGGTTGGAACAGCAGCTTTATTTGTAGTTTTTGGCGATTTAGCAAAATATTTAATGGCGGCTTT
>CAJATB010000043.1 GCA_903944755.1 uncultured Bacteroidota bacterium | reverse complement strand
GTATACGGTAGCTTAGGCAAGGAAGGGTTGTTTACCGAAACAACTGCTTACGATCCTAACTCCCCTTATTCTGCAAGTAAAGCCGCAAGCGATCATTTTGTAAGAGCTTATGGCGAGACCTATCATTTGCCCGTTGTGATTTCAAATTGTTCTAATAATTACGGCCCTAATCATTTTCCGGAAAAACTAATTCCATTATTTATACATAATATTATTAATAAAAAACCATTGCCAGTTTATGGTGATGGTTTGTATACCCGTGATTGGTTGTATGTAATTGACCATGCGCGTGCGATTGATATGATATTTCATCAAGGTAAACGCAGTGATACTTATAATATTGGAGGTTTTAACGAGTGGACTAATATTGATTTAGTAAAATTAATGTGTGCCCAAATGGATGTTAAATTAGGCAGAACAGCTGGTGAGAGTGAAGCCCTTATTACTTATGTGAAGGACCGTCCAGGACATGATCGCCGTTATGCGATTGATGCAACTAAATTAAATAAAGAATTAGGTTGGTCCCCGTCGGTAACATTTGAACAAGGCTTGGCAGCAACCATTAGTTGGTATTTAGAAAATACAGCATGGTTGGAAAATGTAACAAGCGGAGCGTACCAAACCTACTATAACGAAATGTATACAAACAGATAATGAGAATTGAACACACCCACCTTAAAGATTGTTTTATTATTCATGAAACAGTTCATGGAGATGCAAGAGGTTATTTTATTGAAACGTTTAACCAAAGAGATTTTCAAAACGCTTCTGGGTTAGACATTGTTTTTGTGCAGGACAACCAATCGAAGTCTGCTAAAGGGGTATTGAGAGGTTTACATATGCAAAAAGGAGAGGCTGCACAAGCAAAGCTAGTAAGAGTTTTAGATGGTGCAGTATTAGATATTGCAGTAGATTTAAGAAAAAATTCACCAACATTTGGACAACATTTTGCCATTGAATTAACAGGGGAAAATCATAAACAATTTTTTGTACCAGCAGGATTTGCACATGGATTTGTAGTGTTAAGTGAAACAGCAACTTTCTTTTATAAAGTTGATAAATTTTATCAACCAGGCAATGAAGTTGGTATTATGTATAATGACAAGGATTTAAATATTGACTGGAAATTATCTACATCGGAGTTAGTATTTTCTGAAAAAGATAAAACATTAGGAAGCTTCGCTGATTATAAAAAGAGTTTAGAACTAGTTGAATAAATGTAAATGATTTGAGCACGAAGTGCGAAAACATATACACAAACAAAAAATTAAATTATTAGGTATATGAGATGCAAATCCATAAACACCGATAAAAAACAAAAATTAGGTTTATGAAGGGAATTATATTAGCAGGAGGATCGGGTACAAGATTGTATCCAATTACAAAAGGGATTAGTAAGCAATTAATGCCTATCTATGATAAGCCAATGATTTATTATCCATTGTCGGTATTGTTACTAGCCGGCATTAAAGAAGTATTAATTATCACTACGCCTGAAGACAATGACCAGTTTAAACGTTTATTAGGAGATGGGGCAGAGATAGGTTGTAAATTTAGCTATGCAGTGCAAGCAGTTCCAAATGGTTTAGCACAAGCATTTGTTATAGGAGCTGATTTTATTGGCACGGACAAAGTAGCATTAATTTTAGGCGATAATATTTTTTATGGAGCAGGATTTAGTAAACTCGTACAATCATTTAACGATGTACAAGGTGCTGCTGTATTTGCTTACGAAGTAAACGACCCAGAGCGTTATGGCGTTGTAGAATTTGATGCCAATAACAATGCTATCTCATTGGAAGAAAAACCAGTAGCGCCTAAATCAAATTATGCGGTGCCTGGTTTATATTTTTATGATAATCAAGTAGTAGAGATAGCAAAAAACATTCCTGCATCACCAAGAGGAGAATTTGAAATTACGGACGTAAACAAAGTATACTTGGAGCGTAAGCAATTACAAGTGGGCATTATGAATAGGGGAACTGCCTGGTTAGATACAGGCACTTTTGATTCTTATGCGGATGCTTGTGAGTTTGTAAGAGTCATTGAAAAAAGACAAAGCCAAAAAGTAGGATGTATTGAAGAAGTTGCCTACCGAATGGGCTTTATTGACAAGGCTCAGTTATTGGTTTTAGCCGATAAATATGCTAAAAGTGGTTATGGAGAATACCTAAGAACCCTAAAAAAGTAGCTTAAAATAGCAGTTTTGTATAATGTATTCGGACAAAAGGCAAATTAGATTGAACTAATTTGCCTTTTTATTGTTCTTAGGGTATGTCAACTTACACCATCAAGGATTTAGAGCAAATCTCAGGTATAAAAGCCCACACTATTCGTGTTTGGGAACAGCGATACAATTTTCTTCAGCCCAAAAGGACTGAAACTAATATTAGGTCGTATTCAGGAGAGGAATTAAAAACTATTTTGAACGTCTCCTTATTAAACAAATACGGGTTTAAGATTTCACATATCGACAAAATGTCGACCATTCAAATGGAGGAGAAGATCCTTGGACT
Organism: uncultured Bacteroidota bacterium; assembly: GCA_903944755.1. GTDB lineage: Bacteria > Bacteroidota > Bacteroidia > Chitinophagales > Chitinophagaceae > Sediminibacterium. The sequence continues at coordinate 5,708 of CAJATB010000043.1, read as the reverse complement.
AAATCAATTGGATGCGCAAAAAGAAAAGGTAGTAAACGATTTAATTAAAGACATGGTCTCGTTAAATATGGTCTCTTTTGAGCGTCAACTGGATAATTATATTGCACAAAAAGGAATTGAAAAAACTATTATTGAAATAATTTTCTCCTTTCTTGAACGCGTTGGTATTCTTTGGATAACCAATCATATCAATCCTGCACAAGAACATCTTTCAACAAACATTCTTAGACAAAAAATAATTTTAGGTATCGAGAAACTTCCGAACTATGTACAAACGCCAAAGCGAGTAGTACTATTTATGCCAGAAGGGGAGTTTCACGAAATAGGATTATTATATGTGCATTTTTTATTGAAGCAAAGAGGTATTGGTGTGGATTACCTAGGTACAAATGTCCCGGTGGTGGATCTTAAATTTTTGACAGAGTTTAAAAAAGTAGATTTCCTTTTTAGTCATATCACTTCCCCGGCTAAGAATTTTAAGTTTAATAAGTTTCTGGATCAATTAGGACAAATAGATAAATCGATACCTATTGTCCTTTCTGGGCTATTAATTCAAGAACACAAAGGAAATGTTCCATCCAATTTTCAATTAAAACGAAGCCTATCAGAAACGATAGATTTCATGAATTCAATTTAGTACTACTTAACTTACTTATTTTCAATAAGTTAAGTTTTTTATATTAATTTATCCTAAATTATACGTCTATCATCTATCATTTTGTTTAACTTTTAACAAAAAATAGTAAACAAAAATTAGTACGGGTGAATCTTTTTTGTTTAACTTTGTCTTATAAACGTTAAACAAAAATTTATGTCAAACGCAGAATTTAGCATCTTACTTACCGAAAACGCCGAGTTTTTAAGACCATTTGCTATTAATCTTACAAAGGATCACGAGGCGGCAAAGGACTTATTCCAAGAAACATTATTCCGTGCGTTATCTAATAAAGAAAAATATAACGTGGGTACTAATATTAAGGCATGGTTGTATACCATAATGCGTAATATTTTTATAAATGATTACCGTCGTAAGGCTAAACAATCTACCGTTTTAGACTATTCTCCAAATGACTTTTTAATTGATCAAACTAGTAACAAGGTATTGAATGATGGAATAACTAACTTAAATTTGAAGGAGGTAAAGCAGTTGATATTTGACCTGCCAGCATTATTTAGGACGCCTTTTAATTTATACTTTGAAGGTTATAAGTATAATGAAATTGCTGATGCACTAAATGAGCCTTTAGGTACAATTAAAAGCAGAATTCACTTTGCAAGGAAAATACTAAAACAAAAAGTTCAACGTTATTAATTTCATGTCAACCCCAACTAAAAAAGTAATTGTAATAGGAGCTGGATTTGCAGGAATGTCAACGGCTTCATTTTTAGCACAAAAGGGTTGGGATGTAACTATCATTGAAAAAAATAATTTACCTGGGGGTCGCGCTAGAAAATATAGTGCAGAAGGTTTCACTTTTGATATGGGGCCAAGTTGGTATTGGATGCCTGATGTGTTTGAAAACTATTTCGAAAAATTTGGCAAAAAAGTTGCCGACTATTATAAATTACAAAGGCTTGATCCTTCTTACCGTGTTTACTTTGAAAAAGAAGCTTGGGATTTGCCAGCTAATTATGAAGCATTAAGAAATTTACTTGAATCAATAGAACCTGGGGCTGCTAAGGCACTGGATGCTTTCCTCGAAGAAGCTAAATATAAATATGAAATAGGCGTAGGAAAAATTGTATATAAACCAGGAATTTCAGTTACTGAATTAATAGATATTGATTTAATAAGAGGTGTGTTTAAATTAGATGTATTTCAGTCTATGAAAAAACATGTTGCTAAATATTTTAAACATCCTTCAATCCAATTTTTGATGGAATTCCCTGTGTTGTTTTTAGGGGCTTTGCCTGAAAATACACCAGCCTTATATAGTCTAATGAATTACGGGGACATAAAAGGAGGTACTTGGTATCCTGAATTTGGCATGTATAGTATTGTACAAGCAATGCATGATGTTGCAGTTTCTTTAGGCGTTAAATTTAATTTGAGTGAGGAGGTAATTAATATACAAGTGCAAGAAGGTATTGCTAAATCTATTACTACAAAGCTTTATGGTTCAGGCGAAGAAAAACTTTATACATTTGATGTATTAGTTGGTGCAGGGGACTATCACCATATTGAAACTGAATTACTTCCTCAAAAGTATCAGTCTTATTCTACCGCTTATTGGGATAGCCGGGTAATGGCACCTAGTTCATTGTTATTTTATGTAGGACTGAATAAAAAATTGCCAGGCTTATTACATCATAATTTATTTTTCGATACAGATTTTGGATTGCATGGAAAGGAAATTTATAGTGATCCTAAATGGCCAACAAAGCCTCTTTTTTATGCAAGTTTACCTTCGGTGACTGACCCTACGGTTGCCCCTGAAGGATGTGAAAATTTATTTTTGTTGATACCCATTGCTGCAGGTTTAGAAGGAGATACCCAGGAAGTGAGAGAAGATTATTTTAACCACATTATTGAACGACTCGAAATAAGAAGTGGTCATACTATTAAGGACTCCATTATTTATAAACGTTCCTACTCGGTGACTGAATTTAAAGATGACTATCATTCTTTTAGGGGTAACGCCTATGGTTTAGCTAATACTTTGTTACAAACTGCTAATTTAAAACCAAGTTGTAAAAGTAAAAAAGTAAATAACTTATATTACACAGGACAATTAACTATACCTGGTCCTGGTGTCCCACCAAGTTTAATTAGTGGAGAAGTAGTAGCAGCATTGGTTGATAAAATACATAACAAGTAAAAGTATACATGTCTTCATTAAAACTATACAACGAAGTAACAGCCCAGAGTAGTAAATACACCACTTTACTCTATAGCTCAAGCTTTTCTTCAGCTATCGGACTTTTGCATAAGGATCTGCGTCAGCCTATATACGATATATATGGTTTCGTGCGCTTTGCAGATGAAATAGTGGATACTTTTCACGATTATGATAAAGAGCAATTATTAAAACAATTTAAGGCGGATACTTATGCAGCCTTAGAAAACGGAATAAGCTTAAACCCGATTTTACATAGGTTCCAATTGACATTTAATCAATATAAAATTGATAGGTCTTTATTAGATGCTTTTTTAGTTAGCATGGAAATGGATTTAAGTAAGCAAGAACATAATTTGGATTCTTACAATACTTATATTTATGGGAGTGCTGAAGTAGTAGGATTAATGTGTTTATATATTTTTTGTGATGGGAATTTAAGCCAACTTGAACAATTAAAGCCTTCTGCACAAAGGTTAGGTGCTGCTTTTCAGAAGGTAAATTTTTTGAGAGATATTAAAGCTGATTTTGAAGGCCTAGAAAGAATGTATTTCCCTGATTGTGATTTTTCAAATTTTACACAGGCCGACAAGGATGCTATAGAAGCCGACATTCAAGCTGATTTTGAAGCTGCTTTAGTCGGTATTAAGGCTTTACCTATTAAGTGTCGTTTTGGAGTATATGTTGCTTTCAAATATTATTACTCCTTATTCAAGAAAATAAAACGTATGCATGCTCATTCTATTTTGAAAACCAGGATTCGAATACCTGATTTAAATAAATTCTTAATTTTAATAAACGCTAAAGTACGCACAACCTTAAACTTGTTGTAGTAACTTTGTAACCATAAAACCTTTTCTATGTTATTATTCTTAATCAGCATGCTAGTGACCTTCTCCATTATGGAAGGGATAACATGGTTAACACACCGTTTTGTAATGCATGGATTTTTGTGGTACTTGCATGAGGACCATCATCAACCAACTGGTCATTTTTTTGAAAAGAACGACTGGTTTTTTATAATATTTGCATTGCCAAGTATGGCATGTATTTTTTATGGTACATTTAATGGGATGCCTTGGTTATCAGGCATCGGTACTGGTATTGCTATGTATGGCTTTGCTTATTTTATGGTTCACGAAGTAATTATACATCAACGTATTAAATGGTTTACAAAATCTAATAACAGGTATATTAAAGCAATACGTTGGGCTCATAAGATGCACCATAAACATATAGGAAAAGAAGAAGGCGAAAGCTTTGGTATGCTTATAGTTGCTAAAAAATATTGGGATAAAGTACGCCGCGACGAATTGATTCAAAAAAATGGATAACGCTGTTACCAATTTGAATAATACAAAATCATACGATTTCATTATTGCTGGCGCTGGCTGCGCAGGTCTTTCTCTATTATTTCATTTACTACAGTCTACTACATTAAGGGGTAAACGTGTATTAGTAATTGATAAAAATTTCAAAAAGTCCAACGACCGAACTTGGTGCTATTGGGAAGATACTGCTGGCACATTTGAACAATTAGTATGCAAAAAATGGGATACTATAACTATTCATAATGGTCCTTTGAGCAAAACATTGCCTACAGCCCCTTTTACTTATAAAATGGTGCAGGGTATAGACTACTATCAATATATAATCAACTTAGCCAAACAGCATTTGAACATTACTTGGCAAGAAGGCCTTATCACTAAAATAACAACCACTGGGACAATTGGAACTGTGCACTTAGAAGGTGGTGCTACGGAAAGTGCAACTTCAGTTTTTTCAAGCATCGTGCCTATTCGGTTTCAAGTTAATTTTTCTGATATAAATAATAAATTTAATGCTGCGATAACAAATACGTCAACTCCCTTCTTATGGCAACATTTCAAAGGCATTTTAGTTGAATTTGATACTTCTGTTTTTAATGCAAACGAGGCGCGTTTAATGGATTTTAATGTTCCTCAAATGGGCGCCACTGCCTTTATGTATATACTACCGCTGACTGCTAATAAAGCTTTAGTCGAGTACACGCTTTTTTCAGAGGAGATTTTAAAAAAAGAGGACTACGATATTGTATTAAAGGAATACTTAGCCAATTTTATTAAAAATATTGCACCGAATGCGCAGTATAAAGTGGTTCATGAGGAATTAGGTGCAATCCCAATGACACATCATTCATTTGGCAACAATAAGGCACCTATTTATAGCATAGGCACATTGTCAGGCGCTGTTAAGGCAAGCACTGGTTATGCATTTCAGTTTATTCAGGCACAGTCAAAGCAAATAATTAGTCAATTAGAAAAAGGGGCACTTGTTAATACGGACATGCACAATTCAAGGCATCGATTTTATGACGCCGTTTTGTTGTATATCCTGAAACATAAAAAAATGGAGGGTAAGGAAATTTTCAGTCGTATTTTCAAAAAGAATAAGGCAGCTACTATTTTTAAATTCTTATCTAATACATCAAGTTTAATGGATGATATTAATGTGATGCGTTCTTTGCCAACACGCATATTCTTGCCAGCTGCGCTACGCATTTTATTTCGGCGGCCTTAATTTATCTTTGCTTTACATTTGTCACATCTCAACTTTATTGGCCTCGTAGTATAATGGATAGTACATGAGTTTCCGAAACTCCAAATCCAAGTTCGATCCTTGGCGAGGCCACAAATCCTTTCAACAAAGTTGAAAGGATTTTTTATTAAAGAGCAAATCAAGCTTGCTTGAATTTGCGAAGAAATAAAAAATCCCAACAGTCTCGAGCATCGGGACTGTTGAAAAGGTTTGAGTAAGTCCAGTACGGGAAGCAGACAGTCCCGTGAATCGGGACTGGCAGGCTTGGCGAATAACAATAATATGAAAAGGTTT
>CAJATB010000042.1 GCA_903944755.1 uncultured Bacteroidota bacterium | reverse complement strand
GGCGTGCAAATACACGGAGGAAATGGATACAGTGACGAATATTTAATTTCAAAAGCATATCGCGATAGTCGTATTAATAGAATTTACGAAGGAACAAATGAAATCAATCGTTTGTTAACCGTGGATATGGTATTAAAACGCGCCATGAAGGGCCAATTAGATTTAATGGGACCTGCAATGAACGTACAAAAAGAATTAATGAGCATTCCTGATTTTGGAGCAGAGGAAGAAGGCTTATTTGCAAAGGAGAAAAAAGCAGTTGCTAATTTCAAGAAATGTATTTTAATGGTAGCCGGCGCAGCAGTGCAAAAATTAATGATGACCTTAAATAAGGAACAAGAAATATTAATGAACATTGCCGACATGTCAATCATTACATTCCATGCCGAGTCCGCATTATTAAGGTTAGAAAAATTAACTGCAGCAAAAGGGGAAGCAGCAACAAGTATTCAAGCGGATATTGTTAGAACCTATATTTCCGATGCTTCAGATGCGATTAATAAAGCAGGTAAAGACGCATTAAATAGTTTTGCCGAAGGGGATGAATTAAAAATGATGCATATTGGATTAAAGCGTTTTACTAAAACAGAACCATTTAATACCAAAGAAGCGAGAAGAAGAATATGCGCACAACTAGTAGCGGATGATGGCTACAAATTATAATTATGCCTTGTCAATGAATTAAGGATATGAATTGTGGGAAAGAGCGTTTCATTAGTTTGAGACGCTCTTTTTCGTTACTAGAAATTGGCTATTGAAATTTAAACAACTTTCACATTTCTTGAAAAACTTTCTTCTAAAGAAATTAAAGTTTCAGTTCGTTCAATGCCTTTAATTTTTTGTAATTCATCATGTAAAACAAAACGTAATTGTTGAATATCCTTACAAACTATTTCAGCGAACATGCTATAGTTACCTGTGGTATAATTTAAGCGCACTATTTGAGGAATATTTTTAAGTGCAAGCGCAACCGAATCGTACATTGAACTTTTCTCCAAGTAAATACCAATGAAGGCAATAATAGTATAGCCTAATGCTTTAATATCAACGGCAAGTTTTTTACCTTGTACAATTCCCAATTCTTCTAATTTCTTAATACGCACATGAATGGTACCACCAGAAACAAAAAATTGCTTCCCCAAATCGGCATAGGAAACTTCGGCATCAAGCATCATAGCTTGAATAATTTGCAAATCCAGCTTATCGAGGTTTTTGTCGGCATTTAATTTAACGCTCATAATGAATGCTATTTTTGTATTATTTTAAATATAATGGCAATTTATTAAATATTTTCTACATTTTAAAAATAATACTTAAATAATTTGCAATGTATAGGCTAATACTTTAGTTTTGATATATCAAATAAGGAATTAAACACTTAAATGATGCGTTCTTAATACTGTGGGGTGACGAAACTTTGGCAAACGTACCTCCTTGTCTCGGAGGTGGGGATAACGGGATAAACGTAACATAGAGCCGTCCTGAGTAATCGGGGCGACCAGGGTCGACCACTGAACTTTGTGTTATAGCTAACTGCCTCTTGGAGGTTCGAGCCCTCCCCCTACAGCAACAAAAAATCCCGGCACTGAAAAGTGACCGGGATTTTTTATAAGATATAATGCAACTATTTATTCATCATAGTCATATTTGTTTTCTCCATCTTACTTTGTAAATAAGGAACACCAAACATATGTGTCCAACCAAATATGCGTAACCCGTTTGTAATCTTCCAAATAGCCTCTCTTCTAAAACTTTCTTTATCATCTGGCAAATGGCTTACTTTTTCAAGTGCGTCTGACAAATCTTTTTGAGTTTTATATTGACTAATATTTAATGGCAATTTATCAGTAACTAAATTCTGTGCTCTTTTGATTGCTTCTTTTAAGAAAGAAGGATCCTTTGTGAATTCATACCCAACTGAAAGGCCATGTAAAGAAGCTAATAGAGATTCCATTTGATGGTTTATAGATGGGTTGTCCCTTTGCCATTTTGCATGAGTAATCAATGCTTTTTTTACTTTCTCGTCCCCTGTCATTTGATAATACTTATATAAACCATGAGAAACATAAATTTGAGAATATCCATAGCGATCAAGTACAAGACTTCCTCCTTGATCGGCAGATTTTTGCAAATCCAGCATAATTTTTACACGATCATTTAATTCATTAAAATATTTTTCTTTTTTATTTACATCAAATAATTCTGATAAACTCCAAACCGACAAGTACAATCTTCTGCCACGTAAATCGTGGTCACCCCAAATTCTTCTTAAATACAAATCACCTGTTTGTTCAGCAACGTCAAGTCCTCTGTGGTTTCCTGTTAATAAATAAGAAGCTAACCAACCTTGAACCCAAACATGCGCAGATAGTAATGAAGTATATTGCTGATTTGCATGCCTTCTACCCATTCCTACATAAGGACTGGCACCAATACTTCCTTTTTCTTTATTATTAAAAAAGTCGATTGAATTATTAGTATCTCCCAAATAGCGCTTGGGTGCAGGCCAATGAATATTATCAACATCCATTGCATGTGCTGAATTAGCCTGAGCAGTAATATAGTAGTCTCTATTACCAGTTCTCATGAATTCTAACCACCACATAAAGTCGTTTGCAGGTTCATTGTTAGTCCAAGTGTTCCACTTATTTTTTATATAATACGTTTGAAAATCGCCATAATCTAACATTCCATACCAAGGCTCCCATTTTTGGTTAAAACGCATCCATTCAAACTTGTAATCAAGCCCACGTTCTAGAGAAATATTTTTTTCAGAACGAACCGAGAAGTCCCCATACACATTAGTTTTTGCATACCATTCTGGATTAGCATGTGAAACAGGGGGATCTAAGAAATATTTAAAATTATCTACTAAATCATTTTGGTTTGTTTTTGCATCATAAAATTGATAAATAATTTCAGTTGTTTTTGCTAACCCTTGTGCAAAATTGCCTAACATTTCACTATCTGGTAAGCCATTTGCACGTGCAAAGCTCATTGGCGTAACATTAGGGGACCATATATAACTATATAAAAAATTACTATCGCCCTGAATAGCAATTTCCTTTGGATATTCTTCAAAGAAATTTCTAATCCCTACACCTATTCCCCATTTATTATCAGTTAATGTTACCCAACCTGGCACTCTATCTTTTTTTATTACTTCCAATTGATTCACTTTCAATGTGCTTTCAAAACCTTTTATTTGTTCAGTAGGTGTAGCATTTTGTAAAGGAAGCATCCTAGTTACATTTGGGCCAGTTTGTAATAAAGAAATGTTTTCTTTATTAATTTTACTAAGTGTTGTAAGTTTTTCAGTTCCAGGATTGGCCCAATTGCCATCAAAATGACCTGTATTAAATTGCTTATCGCCATTCAAAAAATATTTTATTTGAAAACCAGCAGCACTAATTTGGTCATTTGGAATTGTCCAACCTGGATCATTTTTAAGAGCGACTTCGTCAACAATATTTTTATTTTGAGTAGCAATTGAAGCGTACTCTCCATCTACTTTTTTATGCATATCTGGTTCTCCAGTATATACTATTGAATGCAAAACTTTAATATAGGACTTGCCTGCATATGCATGAATACGCATTACAAAAGGGGCACTATTATTATCCTTCTTGCTATAAATATAATCACCCTCTATTCGTATTATAGCGTGTAACGGGCCAGATCCCTTTTCTTGTACACTATGGTTAATTTTAACTTTAGAAGTATCAATTCCCGATTTGTCTAAAATATCTAAAAAGCTTCCCCTGGTTTTACTAGACTCAGCAATAAGGTCTTTTTCATCAAACCCGTTTCGGTCTAAATCAAGTTCAACTTTATCTAAAAAACCACCGCCTAACCTATTAATTGTAAATTGTAGTGGTCCAGTATTAACCCTAACTCTTCCATAAGGCCTTTGGTTATTTTCAACAATCACACGGTCTCCAGTAAATTCTTTGCGTACAACATCCGCACCAAATTCAAGTGTATAATTACTTTGATTATCGGAAAAAAAGAATACCCAAATCCATTTAACACTTTCCGAAACAGGCTCCCAAGTATTAACAATGGTTATTTGAGAAGGAATTTCTTGACCAATAGCGTTTAAAACCCTTACTTGATCACTAGATTTTAATTTATCCTTGGGGAAAGGAATACCCAGTAATTGTGGTGCCCCAGGGATATTTTTTTCAATTACTAAGGGGATTTTTTCTGAAGCAAGAAGCTGACTAGTCAATATAAATTGACAAAATACAATAACTAAGCATATATATTTTTTCATAAATAAAAATTTAAAACGAAATTTCTAGTACTATTAGGATTTGAGTTGGCTATTATTAATTAAAGGCTTAGCCCATATTCCAATAAAAAGTATATAACCAAAAGTGATGTATAAAAAAAGCATCCCATATTTTAGAGTAAAATAATCGCCTAGCACTCCAACAATTAAAGGAATAACAGCGCCACCGCAAATAGCAGTCATTAAGATGCCTGCAAATGAACCATGATGACTAGCCAACGAGTTAAGGCCTAGAGATATTATAATTGGATACATTACTGCAATAAAAAAACCAATGGCAGGAAAAGCATAAAGAGTAATACCCGATCCGCCAAATAAAGCAATAGATAAGGAAAGGATTGCCAAAGACGTGAAGAATACTAAAATATTTCTACTATCAAATAATTTTACAAGTAACAAACCAACAAAAGTACCAGCGGTCATCATTCCCCAAAACCATGATACAACTTGTGCACCTATTGTTTGAGGATCGTACGCATGATAGGTAAATAAAAATTGGGAGATCCAATTAGCAACACCTTGTTCAGAACCAACGTAACAAAAAATACCTATAAAATATAAAATAACAGTTTTGTTTTTTAGAAGTTCCATATGCACTTTAAAAGCACCCGATTTTTCATCTTCATTTAATTTAATTTTCGGGATATTAAACAAGGCAATAACCACAATCATAATTAAGGAGATAAAAGAAAAAACCCAGTAAAAAGAAACCCAACTTAAGTTTTCAGGTACAACCTTATTCAACATTTCAAATAAAATATTCTTATTTGTACTCATATTTTTTGATAGATACGAATACACTAGGGGGCTTAGGAAAGAAGCCAAGCCAAAAAATAATTGTCCTAACAAAGAATAAAAAGAAAACTCAGACTCACCGCCTGCGCTCCTTAGTAACGGATTAATTACAACTTGTAACATTGCCATTCCTGACCCAATCAGAAACAATGAAACAATAGCCATATTGTATTGGGGATACAGTCCAAATAGTAAAGCCCCAAAAAAGGAAATCCCAAATGCGAAAAGCATTACAAATTTGCCCCCATATTTTTCTGTCATTATCCCAGCAGGGATTGACATAAAACCGTAGGCAACAAAAAAGGCAAATGGAAGGAAAGAAACTAATGTAAGACTTAAGTTAAACGAACTTATTATTTCAGGTATAAGTGGTCCAATAATATTTGTCAAAAAAGATATGACAAAAAAGGTCAATAAGACTAAGCCAACAATAAAATAATTCTTTTTCACTTGGGGAATTTAAATTTCTAGTCCCTGTATTAACAGGAACTAGAAATTGAATTTATATAAACTTATTTGTTAGACAACATTGGGAACAATCTTCTTATGTCAGCTTCAGTAGGCTGTGCACCATATTCTGTAATTTCAAAAGATTCAGCAAATTTAAAGCTTGCTGCTTTTTCAGCTGAATACCATTTAGCTAATCCAGCTCTTTGAGGTGCTGACATGTTTCTTCCCATCCAACGACTCTTTAACCATGTTTTTCTTTCTGCTGGATCGGTAGGAACTTTTGTATCAATTTGTCCACCATTGCTTATCCAAGGAAGCCACTCATACATTTGTGAAGTATGTTCATTTAAACCATCAACCTTTTGATCTAACACTTCGTCAATACCAATTACTATATCATGACTGAATGGATTTGGTTTTTTGAAATTGTCTTGCATATACAAAAACACTGGATTCTTTTTTAAGGCAGGAACATCTGCGGCAACATTAGGTACGGCAACCATATAAGAAGCATCTTCAACTAATTTTCCAGCATTTCTATGGTCAGGATGGTAATCATTAGGACGCAATCCTAAAACCACATCTGCATTCCATTTTCTAATTTCACGAATTACTTGCATTCTTACATTCAAGTCAGGCAATAACTCTCCATCATGATTGTTTAATACTACATACTCATCAATACCATATTTTTTAGCAGCTCTTTGCGCTTCTTCTCTTCTTCTTTGACCCAAAACACCTCCACCTTCAGCAAAGTGCCCAGCATCTCCGTTTGTTAACGACACAAACTTAACTGCAACACCCATTTTTGCAAGCAACGCAGCGGTGCCGCCCATTTTCGAATCCGCATCATCAGGATGTGCAAAAATTGCAACAACTCTAATTCTTTTATCTTGAGTTGCTTGCGCACTAATGGTAGTATTAAATGCAAGTAGGAATAAGGAAGAAATAATGAATATTTTTTTCATTTTGTTTATTTTTAAATTAAATTAATTAGAATGTATTTTGAATAAGTTTACCGTTTGATACATCAATTTCTTTTTGTGGAATAGGGAACACCTTTCTAACATTGGATTCGGTAATACTTAAATGTTTAGCAATTGTTGATGTAGCAGCACCTAGCCTTAACAAATCTTGCCAACGATGATTTTCTAATGCAAATTCAGACCTTCGTTCTTTAAGTATTTTTTCAGTAAAAGTACCTGAAGTACTTGCGCTTATTGCTGGTAAACCAGCACGCGCTCTTACTAAATTTATATGGGTATAAGCTTCTGTACCTTCGCCCAGTGCTTCCGCTAACATTAATAACACATCAGCATATCTAGAAACATACCAATTATTGTCACCATCAAAAGTGGTAGTCTGTGTTGTGATATATTTTAAAGAGTATGTAGTGTCAGGTAATTTATTGTTTTTGTAAATTGATTTTGCATAGCGTAAATCACCAACTTCGTATGAAGCTAATAAGTCTGGGGTCATTGGCATAGGTGTATTTCCACCACCAACACCTCCTGACCTTCCTAAAATTGAGGCAAAGTATTCAAAGTAACCACTACCCTCTCCTTGTCCACCAGTTTTAAACTGTATTTCAAAAATAGATTCTGCTCCATTTTCATTAGCTCCTCCCCAAAGTTTAGCATAATCTGTAACTAAAGTATAGTTTTTAGAATTTACCACTTTATTTAAAGCAACAATTGCATTAGTCTTATCCCCTTTAGTTAAATACACTTTCCCTAGTAAAGTACTTACAGCACCAGTTGTAACACGTCCCACATCAACACCTGTATATTTAGCGGGCAATAGCGTTTCGGCAAGTGTTAAGTCGGTAATGATTTGAGCATATACTTCATTAGCAGAATACTGCTTAAGATTTACATCACCGGGAGATGCAACGTCAGTAAGTTGTAAAGGGACATTGCCAAAAATGATGGCTAGGTTATAATAAAATAAAGAACGAATGTATAAAGCTTCTCCCTTGTATCTTTTTTTAAGGTCGTCAGGAACAACTGATGCATCAATTTTATCTAAAATAATATTGCATCGTGCAATTCCTTTATACGAATCAGCCCAACTTGATGATAGCTCTGTAGCTGTTGCAATTTCTTTAAACAAATCAATTTCTTGCAATGTAGCTGCAATACCATTTGCACCACCACCATTAAAAGTATTGTCTGACCTCATTTCATTTAATAGTAAATATACTTTACCATAAGTACCTGATAACTGAAGTGCGTCATAAGCTCCATTCACTGCTACTGAAAAATCAGTTGCTGTTTTATAGGCAGATTGGATATTTCTCTCAGAAATTGGAGACAATTCTGTAAATTCTTTACTACATGAAAATTGTATAAGAATTAAGAGTGTAAATAAAATATTTTTTTTCATACTAGTTTATTTAAATTTTAATTAAAATGTTAAGTTAAATCCAAGTAAAAAAGTTCTAGAAACTGGATAAGCACCATAATCTTCTCCAGGAACAAGGTTATTGGTTGCTTGTTGTTGAACTTCTGGATTAAAACCTAAATATTTAGACCATATAAATAAATTGGTTCCTGTTAAGTATACTCTTACTTTTTTAGACACTCTTGGAATAGGGAATTCGTACCCTAGTGTAATATTCCTAAGTCTTACATATGATCCGTCTTCCACTTGGAAGGAAGAAGGCCTCATATTATAACCATGTAAACCAGAGTTACTATCTCCTCTTGGAATTTTTCCATTACCTGGTTGTTCAACAGAAACCCACCTGTTCCTATATTCAGCGTAAGAATTAAAATTAGCCTCCCCGTTTAACAAGTGTCTTTGAGTTAAGTTAAGAATTTCTCTTCCCTCTACACCCTGAATAAAAACACTTAAATCTAAATTTTTGTACCTGAATTTATTAGTAATACCGTATGTAAAATCAGGCATATAATTACCAAGTACCGTCCTGTCTAAAGGAGAAATAACACCATCTCCATTAACATCTTTGAATTGTAAATCCCCAGGTCTTGCACCACCAGTACCAACTAACAAATCTTTTGGCGCAGCTGCAATTTCTTCCATATGTTGGTATACCCCTACAACTTGGTATCCATAATAACTACCTACTGGGTCGCCGATACGTGTAATGTGTCTAATATCCCCTGCACTTCCTACACTCAATATCGGATCGCCAGTTGGCCCAAGTTTTAAAACCTTATTTCGATTAGCACTAATATTAAAATCAGTACTCCATTGGAACTTCCCTATTATGTTTCTTGTTGACAAGGTAAATTCAACTCCTTTATTTTCTACTTCACCAATATTGGTTAATGCTGTTGTAAAGCCTGCAGAGGAAGCAATATTTACATTTAACAACAAATCAGAAGTGATACTATTGTAATAATCAAATCCACCATAGATACGATCATTAAATAAACCAAAATCTATACCAATATCAAGTTGCTTTTTTGACTCCCAACTTAATTTGTCGTTGTTTAAAGTAGCTCTCCCTATACCACTTGTAATAGCATTACCAAATACATAATTTGAATTATTCAATAAACCAATAGACCCATAATTAGGGATTTGAAAGTTTCCCGTTAAACCATAACTTGTTCTTATTTTTAATTCATTAACAAAATCTAGACTTGTCATGAAATCTTCTTGGTCAATTCTCCAACCTGCAGAAACAGAAGGGAAAACACCAGTTTGATTACCAATTCCAAATCTTGAAGATTTATCAGAACGTATTAAAGCAGATAATAAATATTTCTCATTGTATGCATAATTCACCCTTGCCAAAGCAGAAGCAAGTGACCATTGTTCTTTAGTAGCGGAACCGCCAGTAACAATACCACCACTAATAGTTTGCACTTGATCATCAGGAAAACTATTTGCTTGTATAAATTGTAAATCATTGTTTTGCTTTTGTGCAGTATAACCAGCAAGTAGAGTTAATTTATGATCATTAAATGATTTAGAATAATCCAAAGTATTTTCCCAAATCCAATTCAACCCTTGAGAAGTACTTGATTTTGCAAAAGGATCAGGTTTTGTCGCACCTCTGTATAATAAAGTAACTCCTTTATAATAAGATTGTTGATAGCTGTCAATATCTATACCTAAATAGGTTTTAACCGATAAATCAGGAAGGATAGTATATTTAAGATACGTATTACCAAAAACACGCAAATTTTTAATATTCTCTTTAATAGCTGCCATGGTTGCTAATGGATTATTAGCAGTTGTCATATAGGCCCCTAGTTGATTTTGGTTATCACTTTGATTTATACTACCATCAGCTAAATAAGGCTTTATCAATGGAGAATGAACCATTGCATCATATATAATACCAGGAGGCAAGGCAAAATAAGGACCATTAGCTGGTAAACGATTATTATCAGTAAAAGCAATATTAATACTTGAACCTACTTGAAGCTTTGAAGTAATATCATCAACTACATTTGCTCTAAATGTATAACGATCAAATTTAGACCCTTTAATAGAACCCTCTTCAGTATAATAACCAGCTGAAGTATAATAAGTCAAGTTTTCTTTACCACCGCTTACAGATAAATTATAGTTTGAAACCATTCCTCTAGAAAGTACTAAGCTTAACCAATCAGTGTTCGTGCCATCCCAATTTAAATATTTTTCAGGTATTAAGAAACTTGCAGTGGTCCCTCTTCCAGCATTTGAATTGGCATTGTATAAAGGGTTGTAAGTTTTACTCGCAGGGTTTGTAGGATCATTTGTTTGGAGATAGTTGTTATTCCTAGCCTCTTTAGTGTATTGAATTAATTCTTCAGATTCCATTAATTTAGGCAAATTTGTTGCTTCATTAAAACCGGTGTACGCATTGAAAGATATTTGTCTTTTATTTTTAACACCTTTTTTTGTGGTAACCATAATAACCCCGTTTGATCCTCTAGAACCGTAAATACCAGCGGCAGAAGCATCTTTTAACACCTCAATAGATTGTATATCGTTCGGATTAATGGTAGTGAAAGGGTTAATTCTAGGCACAGTATATGCCTCTGTTCTTTGACCAATGTTTTGTTGTAACCCACTATTACTGGAAATTGGTAACCCATCAATTACATATAAAGGATCATTACCTGCAGAAATAGATGCAGCACCTCTAATTCGAATTACAGGTGCTGACCCTGGTTCACCAGAAGGGACTGAAACTTCCAAGCCAGCCACTTTACCTTGTATTGCATTTTCAAAACTACTAACAGCAATTTCTTTTAATTGTGTTTCAGAAATACTCACAATTGCACCAGTTACTTCTCTTCTGTTTTGTTTGCCATAACCAACTACAACAACTTCATCGAGTGCTTTTGTGTTAACCTTAAGTGTAACATCTTGTGAAGTCGATTTATTGATAACTAGCTCTTTATTTAAATAGCCAACATAGCTAAAAATCAAGACAGCACTTGAACTAGGAACTCTAATTTGGTACCTTCCATTATCATCGGTTGTTGTTTTAGTATTAGTTCCTTTAAGTAAAACGGTTACACCTTTCAAAGGAGTACCCTCTTCACTTGTCTTAACAAAACCTACGATTACCGAGTCTGCATATGATGCATTAGCTGTGTTTAAATAATTACCCTTGTCTGATAAGTTTGAAATGACAATGTTTTTGTTATCTAAAAGCTTCCACTTTACAGCTAAGCCATCTAAAACCTTGTTTAAAACCTCGCCAAGTTCAGCGTCTTTGAATTGCACAGTTACTTCCTTAGTAGCTAGCAAAACATCATTACTGTAAAAGAAGCGATAAACAGACTGCTTTTCAATTAATTTGAAAACAGTTTGAATATCTGCTCTGTCTGAACTCAAAGAAATTTTTTGTTGCGCATAATTTTTAGCAGAAAGTTGCATTGAAATTAAAAACAAAAAGATTGAGATTTTCATAGCCCTGGCTAT
This sequence comes from uncultured Bacteroidota bacterium, assembly GCA_903944755.1. GTDB lineage: Bacteria > Bacteroidota > Bacteroidia > Chitinophagales > Chitinophagaceae > Sediminibacterium. The sequence goes on along the minus strand of CAJATB010000042.1, from coordinate 192 downwards.
TTTTGTGAAGAATTTAGATTTAGGAAAAGATGATTTTTTTTCCATAATTTTTCATTTGGGTTTTTAATGATGATTCTTGTGAATCATAGTAAACTATGATTATTCGAAGATTACTTGCATTATTTTAAATTATTCTATAACTATATTTTTATCGTCAATTTTATAATTAATATTTTTTGAATACTAGATCGG
>CAJATB010000041.1 GCA_903944755.1 uncultured Bacteroidota bacterium | reverse complement strand
CTGCTGGATTACGCTTTTTCAGTGGACTATTTCCTTTTGCCTTAGGGGAATGGGTATTTTTATTTATTATTATATTACTGTTATTCAATGTTTTACGTTACTTATTTAAAGTAAAAAGTGCATACAAGAGCAAAGAATTTTGGGTTACCATGGGAAAGAAAATGGCGCTTACTTTAGCCAAGCTTTATGTGGTTTTTCAACTCATATGGGGATTAAATTATCACCAAGCTGACCCATCAAAAAGCTTTAATGTAACCCTTTCAGCTACCTATACTGCGCTTGAAATGGACACCCTAAGCCTGGATTTAATCCAAGAATTAAATATAGAAAGGCAAAAATTACCTGAAATGGTGGAAAATAATTTCAATAAAAAAGACATTTTTGAGTCCGCCATTAGGGAATTTAAGCAAAACGCACAAAAGCAGCCCTTCTTACAGTATCAATATCCATGTCTTAAATTTTCAACTATTCCTTCACTTGGCGATTATTTGGGTTATTTGGCTTTTTACCAGCCTGTAACTGGAGAGGCTATTATAAGAGGGGATTTGCCTATTTTAACCTTACCCTTCACTACCTGTCATGAAATAGCGCATCAATTAGGCTACGCTTCTGAAACCGAGGCTAATTTTATTGCTTTTGTAATTGGTACTGAAAGCAAGGACCCGTTTTTTAAATATTCAATGCTGTTGCAGTTGTTTTCCTATACCCAAGCGGAACACTTAAATTTTTTAGCAGCAAAAGGGGATTTTAAACAGTGGGAAGCAGTCGTTAAAAGAAACAAGGGGTTACTTTCCCCAGCGGTGTTAAGCGACCGTTTACAAATTAGAGCCTTTTTTGCTCAACGAAGTGGGTTATTAATACCGGCTTCCACTACTTTATACGATCAGTTCCTTCAGTGGAATAAGCAGTCCAAAGGAATTGAAAGCTACAACCAAGTGGTACTTTGGGCCTTAGCTTATCGAAAAAAGCATCCAGATGTGACCAACGAGTCAAGTATGGATGCTAAAGAGAAGGGGGAGTAGAATATTTTTTTGAATAGGGTGTTTCAGAAACTTAAAAATTGTTCTTCCACATCATACTTTCGATAGGTTTATCAGGTTGGCCACTGTATTTAGCATTTGACTTTTGATTGTATTTTACTTCAATTTCCCCGTCTACAGGGAAATAAATCAATTGTCCAATTGGCATGCCTTTATAAATACGAACAGGTTGTTTAACCGAAATTTCTAAAGTCCAATTGCCACAAAATCCAACATCACCTTTTCCTGCAGTAGCGTGAATATCAATACCCAAGCGGCCTGTAGAAGATTTACCTTCTAAGAAAGGAACATGTGCATGCGTTTCGGTGTATTCTAAAGTTACTCCTAAATAAAAGCCAGAAGGTTCTAAAATAAAGCCTTCGTCAGGTATTTCAAAATAGGTAATTGTATTGTGTTTTTTTGCATCAAGGACTGCGTCATTGTAGGTTGCTAGCCATTTGCCCAAATGCACGTCATAGCTGTTACTTCCTAAATCTTTTCTGTCATAAGGGACTATTTTAATTGTCCCTTTGTCCATTTCCTCAATTATTCTAATATCCGATAAAATCATCTTCGTGGATTTATGTTTATTTTTACGCGCACCAATTGGGCTGCAATCTAACTCAAAGCTTTTTTTTATGCCTTTCTTTTATCAACAAAATATTAACCAGACCACTCATTTGGCCATTTGGGCCATAGAAGAGCCTCTTTCATTCTTTGAACAAGACGTTAAAATGGTCGTTGATATTCAAAACGAAGAAAGGAAAATACAGCATTTAGCAGTTCGGTTGCTGTTTAAATTAATGATGCCAGATGTAGATATAAGCCAAATTGTGGTGGCTGAAAATGGGAAGCCTTGGATACCGGGTAGTGACTTTCACTTTTCCTTTTCGCATTGCAAAGGTTATGCAGCAGTTGCGGTGAGTGAAACGCACCCTATTGGTATTGATATTGAATTAATACAAGATAGAATAGCAAAAGTGGCACATAAATTTTTACATAAAGAAGAGAAAGTTTTAATTGATACGTTGGTGCCTGAACTTCAACTAAAACAAATGGCTTTTAATTGGGCAGCAAAAGAAGCCATGTATAAAATGTATGAAAAAAATGGAATTGACTTTTCGGAGCATTTTAATATACCCACATTAGCTTCTGCAGCATTTGGTAACTTGCCTGCCCTTATCCAACATAAAGAAGTAAACAAGCAAGTAAATTTGAGTTATAATTTTGGAGCAGATTTTGTTTGTGTTACCTGTTACCATTAGATAATTTACGATGATGGCTGTCATTGGTTTTGCAACGTAATTGAATTTACTTTATAGTTAAATTAAATTTATTATGAACGTAAGAAAAACCGATAACCACCAAGGAAAAAATTTGAACCACCATACTTTAGTTTTATTATTAAGTGCAAAAGAGGCACGTGTATATTTATATGATGGGGATGAATTTAAAAAAATCCAGCTTAACGAATCCAATACGATTCAGGCTTATGAAAGAGACTTGCCAAGCAAAGTGGGTAATTTTTCAAATGCGCAAGCGGCGAAAGAAATATTAGTTAATAAATTTTTTCTGCATATTGATCATGCACTAGGAGATGTTTTAAAAGAACATCCTGTACCATTGTTTATAATGGGTACTAAAAAAACAACCGGGCACTTTAACAAAATAAGCAAACACGCAAAAAAAATAACTTCTTTCATTAATGGCAATTTTAATGAACATACAATGTATGAATTAAAACAAGCAATTGCACCCTATGTAAGGGCATTAGACTATGTTAAATAGCAGGTGTGATTATGATTTTTATCATAGATGTGTGTTTTCGGATTGAGTAGCTTCATATTGACACTAAAATGTCAGTTTATGAAAACAGAAGATAAATATAAGTACTTGGTATTATTATTAAGTGCAAAAAAAGTGAGCCTTTATTTGTATGACAAAGTTAACTTCGAAAAGCTTCCTTTAACTAGTTCAGATAGTATTGAAGCTTACGAAAGGGATATGCCTGAAAAAGTTGGAAAGTTTTCGGATGCACATGACCATAAAGAAGCTTTACTGGATAAATTTTTATTACATATTGATAAAGCTATGGGAGCAATATTAAATGAACACCCAGTTCCTTTATTTGTGTTGGGTACTAAGAAAGTAACTGGGCACTTTCATAAAATCACAAAACATCCCAAAGCTGTTGCTACTTATATTGACGGGAACTATAATGAGCATACAATGTCAGCATTAAAAGAAGTATTGGCGCATCCTATTTTGGCATTGGGCTTTGTGAAAGAGTAAACTTTGGGGTTAATCTTCTAATTGTAATGTGTCGTCATCACCTAGTAAATCTAAATTAATGACGTCTGCCCCAGCGATACCTTCAATGGAGCCCTTAATATGCATTGCGTTTAGTAGTACTTTTTCCAATTGTTTCTCGCGGGACTTCCATAGTTTTTCCATGGCATCACGTTCGCGTTGTATACTTGAGCGCATTTGTCTAAAGCCTTCGCCAACAGCCTTCCATTGTTCGCCAAATTCATTGCCAGTAAGGTAGTCGTATAACAAACTCATTTTATCACCTTTGTTAACTTGGCTTTTTTTGGTATCGTGTATTTTCAAGATTGCATTGCGTAATAGGAGGGCAACACTTTTAACTTCTTGGAAAGAACAAATATATACACCATCCTTTTCGCCAAAACGATCCATGTCCTTAGGAAAGGTTTGCGTTACAATTACTGCTATGTCCGCACCCTGACTGCGCATGTCGGCTTTTAGTTTTTCAATCCAATCCTGCGCGAATGCGGTAGTTCTTTTACTTTCATAAATAATCTTTCCAGCTTCTTGTCCTAGGTTGGTTCTCACTAGTTGGACACAATCTGCACCTCTGACACCTTTACCTACTTCTAGTATTTGATCAAAAGGGAATGTTGTTTTCAATAGTTCCTCTAAAAGCAATTCTTGTACCTCACCTTGCATTTGCATACTTCCTTGTTCTGCTTTCCGCTTCATTTCTTCGGCCAATTTTCGTTGGTCTTCTAACTGCTTTTCTAGTTCTTTTACTTTTAGTGTGTGTTCTTGGTCTTTTATTGAAATACGTGTGGCTTCTTCTTTTTGTATTTGAGCTTTAAGGGTCTCTCTTTCAGCGTTTAGTTTTCTTTGTAATTCTAGTTCTAGTTCCGCTTCTTTTGTTTGAATAGCTTGGACTTGCTTTAAGAATTCTAATTCTTTAATTTGAAATTCTTTTACTTGCTTACTCATATTTTCCTGCCCTTCTTGCGCCATTTTTAATTTATGGTCATATTCCTCGCTAAAATTCTTTTTTAGTTGTGCAGCTAATTCAGTCTCAATTTTATTTTTTTGTTCAACAAGTAATTGACTAGTCTCTTCTTCTTTCTTTTTTTGCCAATCCGTCATCTTGCCGCGTAATTCTTTTTCTATTTCATCTCGGATAGCATCAGTTGGTTCAAAGCTGTGTTGACATTTAGGACAAGAAACAATATAGTTGGACATGATAGGATATTTTACTACTAGCAAAGATGCAAAAAAATAAACACTATCCCCATTTTTTTGTACGTTTGCCCTAATGCGGAGGTGGCGAAATTGGTAGACGCACTACCTTGAGGTGGTAGCGCCCATACCCGGGCGTGGGAGTTCGAATCTCCTCTTCCGCACAAAGCCCATTCAACGAAGTTGAATGGGCTTTTATATTCAAGAAAGCGACAAGAACTTGTTCTTGAAAGCTTGAAGGAATATAAAAGCAAAACAAAACGCTAAGCGTTTTGTTTTAAAGGGCTTTGAGTAAGCAACCCACTCAGAGAACAGCGAGCGAAGCGAGCTAATCTCTGAGGATGTAGATTATTGAAAAGTTACAGAGAACAGCGAGCGAAGCGAGCTAATCTCTGAGGATGTAGATTATTGAAAAGTTACAGAGAACAGCGAGCGAAGCGAGCTAATCTCTGAGGAGAAAAACATGTTAGAATGTGGT
>CAJATB010000040.1 GCA_903944755.1 uncultured Bacteroidota bacterium | reverse complement strand
CTCGTCCTGAGCAAGCGCCTCGTGAAAATCGCCCACAAGCTTAAAATTTATAAGCCTATTATATTGAATGCCTTCCCGTTTATTCGGGAGGGCATTTTTATTTGGGGCATAGTTTTTCTACAAACATTCCAATTTAATAAATACAATTCCGAGTCGAGCATTCGAGCATGCGCAGTGGGAGACGAGGGATTGGTATTTATTAAATCATGTAAAGTATCTTTACAAAAATTACAACTACCCAATGTCAAAAGAATACATTCAAATAGCTTTCAATTTTAATAACCAAGACCAATTTGAGATTCTAGTTGCTCTACTAGCTGACTTAGGCTTTGAGGGCTTTAATGAGGAAGAGGCGGCAACGGGCATTAATAATGGAGTAGGTATGAGTAGTATCCTAGGGGCGGAGGCTGGATTAGGAACCGGTGCTGGCCATTGTAAAACCTTTATGCTTGTGAATGATTTTGAGCTAAAGGGAGTAGACAATGAATTAGAAATAATATTTAACAAACATGCTTTAATATATTCAAAATCAATTATTAAGGAGCAAAATTGGAATGCCCTTTGGGAGTCTAATTTTGAACCAGTGAGGGTAGGTGATTTTGTTGGTATTAAGGCTCATTTTCATCCAAGCTTTGAACCTGCCGTGCAATATGAAATTAAGATTACACCTAAAATGAGTTTTGGAACTGGCCACCACGCAACTACCTTTTCTGTGATGCAGTTAATGGAACATATGAACTTTAAAGGCAAGACGGTGTACGATTTTGGAACGGGCACTGGGGTATTAGCTATCCTTGCCGAAAAACTGGGGGCAAGCGAGGTGCTTGCAGTAGACAATGACGACTGGTGTATCGAAAATGCCAATGAAAACATCCAAACCAATAATTCTAGCGTAATTAAGGTCCAAAAAGTGGAATCTGCCTTCCAAAATGACCAGTTTGAAGTGGTGTTGGCCAATGTAAACCGACATATTATTGAGTCCAATATGGTGGAGCTGACACAAGTTGCACAACCAGGTGCTCATTTAGTGCTTAGTGGCTTATTGATTGAGGATCAAGAAGATATGATAAAATTAGCGGGGGATAATGGCTGGATTTTTATAAAAGCGCAACCATTAAATGGCTGGGTAAGTATCTTGTTTAACAGATAGCCCGATAAATTTCGTATCTGTTAACAATTTGTTCATTTATTTGGTTGTAACTTTGTGTTTCCCCAAACTGACCGCATGATGGAAGTTATTCTTGTAATATTGGCTTATATGATTGGATCTATACCTACAGCGGTGTGGGTGAGTAAATCCATATTTGGCATTGATATTAGAGAATATGGTAGTGGTAATGCAGGAGCAACTAACACATTTAGGGTTTTGGGCACTACATGGGGCAGTTTTGTAATGTTCGTGGATGTGCTTAAAGGAGTTATTGCTACTTCCTTATATATATTTATCCCTTTTTATTTAACAGACGAATTAGCGCGTACCAATTTCATGATCATATTAGGTATGACAGCAGTACTTGGTCATATTTTCCCTATTTGGGCCAATTTTAGAGGTGGTAAAGGGGTGGCAACTTTATTAGGCATGGCCATGGCCATTCAGCCTGCAGTTGCCCTCATTTGTTTAGTCGTGTTCATTATTACACTGTTGTCCACTCGTTTCGTATCACTAAGTTCTATGTTAGCAGGTGTGGCGTTTATGGTGTTGATTCTATTTATATTCAAAGAAAAAGAAACTACTTATCGACTATTTGCGATAGTTGTTGCCTTTATGGTCATTGTTACCCACCAAAAGAACATCACTAGGTTGTTTAAAGGAACGGAAAACAAAGTACCGATGTTTAAGAATAAGCATAAAAAAAAGTAGCCTAAATAGCTCTTTATCAATATTTTATGAATTTTTATTAAAATTTCTAGGGCTTTGCGCATAGAATTTTGTAACTTCGCCCTCCCTTAAATCTTTATAGTATGCCAGGTAATCAGAATATTTTGGAGAAGTTGCAGTTGAAAGAAGAAAAGAATTTACTGATTCAAGGGTTGCCTTCCTCAGTTGAGAAACAATTTGCAAAGCTTAATTATAATAAGAACTTAACGCCCTTATTAAAAACAAGAAAAATTGATTTTGCGCTTATTTTCGCAATCAACCAATTGCAGTTAAATAATATCCTAAAGGAAATTTTTTCAGCATTTCACCCGGAATGTAAATTATGGATTGCTTACCCGAAAACAACTTCCAAAATAGTTTCCGACTTAAACAGGGATGCTAGCTGGGAGATATTATCTAAAAATGAATATGAAGCAGTTCGTCAAGTAACTTTAGACCATGTTTGGACGGCTATGCGTTTTAAGAAATTCGATCAAATCCCTAACCGTAATCGTGCCTTTGCTGAAATTAAGATGTCGGATATAAAAGTGGATGATTTTGAAAAAAGGTTAATTGCACTTCCTATTGAATTAGATAAATTATTTGCAGCCGATGAAGAAGCAAGAGAATTTTTCACCTCTCTTTCAATCACCAATCAAAAGGAATATTTAAGTTGGATTCAAGGTGCTAAGAAAGAAGAAACAAAACAAAAGAGGCTAGAAGCCACATTAGAGAAACTATTAGCAGGGAAACAAAACCCTTCTGAGAAGTAATTATAAAAAGTTTTAGTAAATGGTTAGCTAAATACTAAAAAAGGCTTTGTGGAAACACGAAGCCTTTTTTTTAATGCTATTTGTAAATAACGGTACCAATATGCTTGGTTAATTCTTTTTCTACATCCTTTAAATGCTTATGTATTTGCAGTAATTGCATCTGTTCTTTTTCTGGGGCGTTCTCTAAATCCCTTTGATTTAGCTCGATCATTTTTTTAACTTTTCTTAATTTGAAGTACATGAGGCTTACTTCCACTTCATGCATATAATCCCTTGGTTCGTCTTTTTTTACAATACCTAATTTGTCGTTCCAACGCAGGCTTACTTCATGTTCAGGTGCAAACAGTTCTACTACCCATTTTTGTATACGAGGGTCCTCATGGTATTGCAATGTTTTTGAATTAGGCATCTTGCCTTCGAAAAGCCATTTTTTATAAGCATCTAGCACATGAATCATTTCAGGATGTTCCAAAGGGAAGGCTTCCATTTCTTCCAATAAAAAATTGGCTACCAACTTGCCTTTAGGGGTAAGTTCAGTTCCTAATTCTATAATAGTGCGTACTAAGTTTTTTTCGTGTAAAAGGTCCTTGTCAACTAGTAAATCAAGGTTATTTGACTCCTCAATTGGTTCAGGAGAAAAGCTAGGCATTAATATAGCAGCCTCGTCGTAAGACATTTTCTTTTCTTCCTTTACTATCTTGTCGCGCTTGAATTTGTTAACCAATTGCGTTAATCCTGTTTCGTCAATGCGCAAAAGCCCTGCACACTTTCTTACATAATCTTGCAGTTTGGTAAAATCTTCCGCCTTATTTATCTTGCTTAAAGTTTCTGCAATTTGGTTTACTAAACTATTCTTTTTATTCATGTCTCCGTCCACTTCCTTCAATTGGACGTCTAACTGGAATAATATAAAATCTTTTTTATTTGCTTGAACAAATGCATTAAATGCTTCTGGTCCAACTTTGTTTACATAACTATCTGGATCTTCTTTGTCTGGAATTAAAACCAACTGTACATTCAAGCCTTCTTCCAAAGCCATATCCAACCCACGCAATGCTGCTTTTATACCAGCTGCGTCGCCATCGTAAATAATAGTAAGGTTATGTGTATACTTTTTAATGAGCCTTAATTGGTCCATTGTTAAACTAGTTCCACCACTTGCTACCACGTTTTCAATACCCGCTTGATGTAAGCTAACTACATCGGTGTATCCTTCTACCAGCAAACATTCATCTTTACTATTAATGGAAGTACGTGCAAAATAAGAACCATATAAAATTTTACTCTTGCTGTAAATCTCATTCTCCGGGGTATTGATATACTTAGGGGACTTATCGTTTTTGGCAATTTGACGTGCACCAAAACCAATAATTTTTCCTGTAGTATTATGAATCGGGAAAATAATTCTATCGCGATAGTTGTCCTGCCATTCTCCGTTTCTTTCAACAACTAAACCAGTTCTTGCAAATAATTCAGGATTGAATTGGTTTTTTATTAAAGCTTTCGCTAAACTATCTCTATCGGAAGGGTTGTATCCAATTTTAAATTTCTCAATAATGGGTCTCAAAAAACCTCGATGTTGCATGTAGCTTTGAGCAATAGTTTCACCTGCTTCTGTTTCCCAGTATTGCTTGGTGAAAAAATCCATTGCAAAACTATTAATTGCATATAAACTGTCGGATACCTGTTGAGCTATTTTTTGCGCTGGACTCGTTTCTGTTTCCTCTACTTCAATATGGTACCTTGCAGCTAACCATCGTAAAGCCTCCACATAACTATACTTCTCATGCTCCATCAAAAAAGTGATGGTGTTACCGCTTTTACCGCAACCAAAACATTTATAAATTTCTTTAGCAGGAGACACCGTAAAGGAGGGCGATTTCTCGTTATGAAAGGGGCAGTTGCCTAAATAATTAGTACCTCGCTTCTTTAACTTCACAAATTCACCAACAACATCAATGATGTCAATTCGGCTGGTAATTTGTTGTATGGTTTGCGGGGTAATCATGGTTAGCGAAAATAACTAATTATAAGCTTATTTTAAGGCCTATCCTTATTTAAGTGCACAGTTATTTAGGGCTATTCTTGGGTAGAAAATTCCATATCGTCACTGTCTAACAGTTCTCTCTCAATTTCTTCCATTTGGATAATATCCCAAGCTTCTGACTCGGTTGGCGTCATGTTGAGTAGAGATGCAAATTCGGTGGTGTCGAGTAGGTTCTGTAGGCTATCTGACAGGCAACAAATGACAAAAGAGGTATTATTGTCATAAAACCTTTGTTGTGCATCGGCCAATTGTTCAATAATAGGCAGTTCCCAGTTAGTAACATGCTTAAAGTTTAAAACCAAGTTTTTTGGCGGCGTTGCACCTATTGTATTGGTTATTTCATTCAATTCTGGCACGAGATTTGAACTAAGACTTGTATTAAGCAAGGTAACAACTGTAAATTTCTCCTTTGGTGCTGTTTGGTATTGAATTTGGCTCATATATATAAGGTTATAAACATACTAATTACCGACATACTTTAGGACAAAAATATTCGTTATTCTTGTAACAGCTCCAATTAATTTATATGGATAATAATTTTTCTACACAAGTGAAGGAAATCATTTCTTACAGCCGTGAGGAAGCATTAAGGTTAGGAAATGACTTTATTGGCGCCGAGCATTTAATGCTAGGCTTAATAAGAGATCAGGAAAATACTGCCATTAAGGTATTAAGGCAGCTTAATGTGAATTTAGGCGAATTAAGGAAAGAGATAGAATTAGCCGTTAAGGACAAGTCAGGGAAAAACGTGGCTAATATTAACAGTTTGCCCTTAACCAAGCAAGCGGAGAAAGTAATTCGTGTTACTGTGCTGGAAGCCAAGGCATTAAAAAGCCCAATGGTGGAAACGGAGCATTTACTATTAAGCATTTTAAAGAATAAGGAAAATATAGCCACTCAAATTTTAAACCAGTTTGATGTCGATTATGATTTATTCAGAAATGAATTAGGTATGGTTGGTTCTGGACCTTCGGCTTCATCAGAACCAAGAAGGTCGTCTAGCGCTGAATTTTCTAATGAAGGGGAAGAAGGGGAAGACGATTTTGATGAAGAAAAACGCGGAGCAGGTGGTTTTGGTGGAGGTGCCAAAGCAAAGCCTACGGCTGCAAGTAAATCAAAAACGCCTGTACTAGATAATTTTGGTCGTGATATTACAAAGATGGCCGAGATGGATGCGTTGGACCCAATAGTAGGTCGTGATGCTGAAATTGAAAGAGTAAGTCAAATATTAAGTCGTCGTAAAAAGAATAACCCTATTTTAATTGGGGAACCTGGGGTGGGTAAAACTGCCATTGTGGAAGGGCTAGCTTTAAGAATTGTACAACGTAAAGTAAGTAGAGTATTGTTTGATAAACGTGTTATTTCGTTGGATTTAGCTGCACTAGTTGCAGGTACAAAATATAGAGGACAGTTTGAAGAACGCATGAAAGCCATCATGAATGAATTGGAAAAAAACAGAGACGTAATTTTGTTCATTGATGAAATCCATACCATTGTAGGTGCGGGTGGAGCGAGTGGTTCTCTAGATGCATCCAATATTGTGAAGCCTGCTTTAGCAAGAGGTGAATTGCAATGTATTGGCGCTTCAACATTAGACGAGTACAGACAACATATTGAAAAAGATGGTGCTTTAGATAGACGTTTCCAAAAAGTAATTATTGAGCCACCAAGTGTAGAAGATACCATTACCATATTGAATAATATTAAATCCAAATACGAGGATTACCATAATGTAGTGTACGATGATGATGCAATCACTGCATGCGTAAAATTGAGTGATCGTTACATGACGGATCGCTTATTACCTGACAAGGCTATTGATGTAATGGACGAAGTTGGTGCAAGGGTACATTTAAAAAACATTAATGTGCCTTTGGATATTGTAGAATTAGAAAAGCAAATTGAAGAGGTTAAGAACGAAAAGAATAAAGTAGTAAAAAGCCAACGCTTTGAAGAAGCTGCAAGCTTAAGGGATACAGAAAAGAAATTAGGAGAAGCCTTAGAGAAAGCGAAAACAGATTGGGAAGAAGAAAGTAAGAATAAACGTTTCCCAATAAATGAAGAACATATTGCAGAGGTCATTAATATGATGACGGGCATACCTGTAAAACGTATGGTGGAAGCAGAAACTACCAAGTTGAGGAAAATGGCGGATGACATGAGGGGGATGGTGATTGGCCAGGACGATGCAATAGGCAAAGTAGTAAAAGCTATTCAACGCAACAGAGTAGGGTTAAAGGATCCTAAAAAACCTATTGGTACTTTTATTTTCTTAGGTCCAACGGGTGTGGGTAAAACTGAATTAGCACGTGCACTTGCAAGAAACATGTTTGATTCTGAAGAATCATTAATCAGAATTGACATGAGTGAATATATGGAGAAGTTTTCAGTGAGTCGTTTAATTGGAGCGCCTCCGGGTTATGTAGGTTATGAGGAAGGCGGGCAATTAACTGAAAAAGTGCGCCGTAAGCCTTATTGTGTAATACTTTTAGATGAAATCGAAAAAGCGCATCCAGATATTTATAATATTTTATTACAAGTATT
>CAJATB010000039.1 GCA_903944755.1 uncultured Bacteroidota bacterium | reverse complement strand
AGGGCTATTCGATTTAATTACTAATGTCTTGTTATTTGAATCAAGCACGCCACAAGCATATCATTTTAGGTTTAATATACAATCAACAGCTTCCTTTAAACAATTGGATGCTAGGACACGGCATTTATTAAGCGAGTTGTATGTGGATTATTTCTTTGTTAGGCAGGATCAAGCATGGGAAAAAGAAGCTTTACAAAAACTACCTATGTTAAAGCGTTCAACGAATATGTTAATTTGTGGGGAGGATTTAGGTTTAGTACCATCTTGTGTGCCGCAAGTAATGCAAAGCTTAGGGATGTTAAGTTTGGAAGTACAAAGAATGCCTAAAGCAAATCATAAAACATTCTTCCATCCTAACGATGCGCCTTATTTAAGTGTAGTTACCCCTTCCTCACATGATACAAGCACCATAAGGGGTTGGTGGGAGGAGGATCGTGAATTGACGCAACAGTTTTACAATAACGAAATAGGACAATGGGGCGAAGCACCTATATTTTGTGAGCCATGGATAAATAAGGCTATTTTATTACAACATTTATATTCGCCTGCAATGTGGGCTATTTTCCAATTACAGGATTATATGGGTGTGGATGCTTCTATACGCCGTAATAACCCGTATGATGAACGTATTAATGTGCCAGCTAATCCAAGGCATTATTGGAGGTACAGAATGCATATTTCTTTAGAAGATTTGATGCAAGAGAAAAACTTTAACCAAGAATGGTATAACGCTATTAAGGCAAGCGGTCGCTAATAATGGTTTGTTAATGGCTGTTTTGTATCTTAGCAAAAATTTACACTGTGCAATTAGACTTCTGGGAACAACGCCTGCCTTTCGAATATCCTTTTACCATATCAAATGGACGTACAAAAACACACCAACATAGTTTAATGGTAAGGTTGTCCTTGGGCAATTGGGAAGGTTACGGGGAAGCACCTGCCATTGTTTACTATAATGTGAGTGTAGAAGCTATGATGGAGCAATTAGAAAAGAACAGAAAAGTAATTGAGAAATTTGCATTAATTGATCCCGAACGTTTTTGGCATTTTCTACATCATTTATTTCCCAACGATCCTTTTTTAGTTTGTGCATTGGATATGGCAGGTTGGGATTTATTCGGCAAAATGAAAAAAGAGCCTTTACATAAAATGTGGGGTACTGAATGGAACGAATCGGTTCCAGTGCCCATATGTGATTATACATTAGGGATTGACCCTATCGAAAAGATGGTAGAAAAAATGAACGCACATCCTTGGCCTATCTATAAAGTAAAAGTAGGGACCGACTACGATATTGAAATGATTACCGCTTTAAGAAAACATACCGATAAGCCATTACGCGTGGACGCTAATGCCGGATGGACAACCGAAGAAGCTTTAGTTAAGATTCCTGCACTAGCAAATTTAGGCGTAGAATTGGTGGAGCAGCCTTTAGCAAAAGACAATTGGGAGGGTATGGAAATACTAAAAGCACAATCGGTATTGCCATTATTTGCAGATGAGTCCTGTGTATTTGAAAAAGATGTGGCTACTTGTGCAGCCGTATTCCATGGCATAAATATTAAGTTAACTAAATGTAGCGGACTTACGCCTGCTTTAAGAATGATAAAAGCCGCAAAGGGTTTAGGGATGAAAGTAATGATGGGTAGCATGAACGAAAGTGTTATTGGCTCAGCTGCCATTGCGCAATTTTTGCCTCAGTTGGATTTCGTAGACATGGACGGCCCTTTATTAATGACTGAATTAAACGGGGTAGGACTGGACTATAGTTTTAATAATAATAATGGAAGTATTGCACCATTATTACGTGATGGTTTAGGGGTACAATATAGGCCGCCCTTCGTAAAATAAGTGATTTTAAAATTTAATGTAGCATATGACACCCGAGAGAAGCGAAAAATTATTAAAAGTACTAAAGCAACGTCAAGCAAATTTGACGGTTGTGATGGAGAACGTGAAGGATCCCCATAATATTTCAGCAGTGCTGAGAACTTGTGATGCCGTGGGTATACAAGACGTTTACATATTAACTACCAAAGAGGCAAGGCATAAAAGGTGGGGACATAGAAGTAGCAGCAGCGCCTTAAAATGGTTAACAGTGCACGAGTATGATAATTTAGAAGCATGTGTTGCTGACTTAAGAAAAAAGTTCACTAAAATATTAACTACGCATTTGTCTAGTGATGCGGTTGGCTTATACGATATTAATTTTACAGAATCTGTTGCATTGGTTTTTGGCAACGAACATGAAGGAGTTACCCCCGAGTTTAGGGCTTTGTCGGATGGAAATTTTATTATTCCTCAAATGGGCATTATCCAAAGCTTAAATATTTCGGTTGCTTGTGCAGTTAGTATATATGAAGCCATGCGTCAAAAAATTAACGCTGGACAATATGCACAAAGTTCATTGCCTGATGAACAAATGCAATCACTTTTAAATCAATGGGGATTTGAAGAAGAAACACCTGAAGTGTATAGGTCGTCAAAACAAAAGCGAAGCTAATACAGTATTACCTTTATAAATTTCTTTACATTTTCTCTGGCACGGCAATACCTAATGCACTCATACCTTTTTGTAAGGTGGCAGCAATAAGTATCCCTAACTTAATTCTTAATTGTTTCTTTTCTTCTGTTTCTGCATTGCTAATTGAAAGCTCGGCGTAGAAGGTATTAAACAATTTAGCAAGGTTAAACGTGTAAATAGCCACTTTAGATGGATCCAATGTTTCAGCAGCCTCGTTAATGACGTCGGGGAAAGTAGAAAGTTCAATAGCTAATTGTTTTTCTAAAGGAAGTAAATCACTTGCTACTAAATTAATTTCAGTTCCTGTCTTGCGTAGAATACTTTTTATTCTTGCGTGTGTATATTGAATGAATGGGCCAGTAAATCCGTGAAAATCGATACTCTCTTCGGGGTTAAATACCATTTTCTTTTTAGGGTCTACTCTTAACAAGAAAAATTTAAGTGCGCCTAGGCCAATGGTATTGTATAGTTCGGTTAATTGGTCTTGGCTAAACTCACTCACTTTGCCCAAGGACTCTGTTTTTTCTTTTGAAATAGCTATCATTTCATCTACCAAATCATCGGCGTCTACCACAGTTCCTTCACGGCTTTTCATTTTGCCTGTTGGTAATTCCACCATACCATAACTTAAATGATAAATGCCGTCAGCTGCGGGTAGTTGTAGTTTTTGACAAATTAACTTTAATACTTTAAAATGATAGTTTTGTTCGTCCCCTACAACATAGATACTCGCATCGGTATTAAATTCTTTTTGTTTTACTTCGGCAAGTCCAATGTCCTGTGTTATATATACCGAAGTACCGTCTTTACGTTGCACAATTTTTTCATCAAGTCCATCGGCAGTTAAATCAATCCAAACCGATCCGTCTTCTTTCTGATAAAACACTTTTTTATTTAAGCCTTGTTCTACTAATTCCTTGCCTAATAAATAGGTATTACTTTCGTAGTAAGTTTTAGCAAAATCAGAACCTATTTTTTTATAAGTAGTATCAAAACCTTCATAAACCCAACTATTCATCCTTTTCCATAATTCAATAGTTTCGGTGTCGCCTTGTTCCCATTTCAACAACATAGCTTGTGCAGCTTTTTGAATAGGGGCTTCTTTTTCAGCAAGTTCCTGTGTCATCCCACTTGCAACAAGTGCGGCAACTTCGGCTTTATAAGCATCATTGTACTTTACATAATAGTCACCCACAAAATGGTCGCCTTTTTGTTTAGTGTCATTTGGTGTTGCACCATTTGCAAATAATTGCCAAGCAATCATACTTTTACAAATATGAATTCCACGGTCGTTTACAATACAAGTTTTTACTACCTCATTGCCTTGTAATTTTAAAATTTCTGCAATACTCCAGCCTAAAAAATTATTTCTTAAATGACCTAAGTGTAATGGTTTATTTGTGTTAGGGGAGGAATACTCCACCATTATTTTACGAGGATTTTTTGCGGCAGGTAATAAATTATCAGGTGTTGATGCTTTAATAAAATCAAACCAAAAAGCATTACTAATTGTGAAATTCAAAAAGCCTTTTACAATATTAAATTTAGTAATAACACCAGGCATAGCAGCCAGCATCGCTTCCCCTAATTCATTGCCTAAAACATCGGGGGACTTGCCCAATTGTTTAACAAAAGCGAATAACACAATGGTATAGTCACCTTCAAATTCAGGTTTGGTTGCATTAACTAATACCTGTTCAGGTTGTAGTTGAATGTTGTACAAATTGTTTATACAGTTTGCAGTGGACTGCTTTAAATTAAATATCAAATTCATAATATGGGGTTGCCTTTTACAAAAGTAATTAATTAAGATTACCTTTGAGCACAGATGTTTAAACTACACCATTTTATTAGCAAGCTCATTCTTGATATAATTGATCGGATATATCCCTTTTTCAAGAAGTTAATGCCCTTAAAAACATTCCGCTATGCAGCCTGTGGAGGTGGCAATACTGTATTGGATATTCTGTTGTTTTTTGTGTCCTATAATTACATTTTGAAGCAGGCACCCGTTCAAATTGGCTGGTTGGTAATTAGCCCACATATTGCCTCCTTTATAATGAGTTTCTGCATTACATTCCCCATAGGCTTTTACTTAAGTAGGTATGTTGTTTTCCAAGAAACGAGCGTAAGAAAAACTAAACAATTACTTAAGTATTTCTTTGTGGT
>CAJATB010000038.1 GCA_903944755.1 uncultured Bacteroidota bacterium | reverse complement strand
CTACATTATTCGGTCCACTCTATCGGTATAACTATTTCGTTTGTACGACCAAGGAATTGAAAGGGGGCGTTATATCCCAGAAAATTAAAATCGCCCTTTGTGCGAATTTTTCTTTGGGTTAAAATTTGCGCTAACTTATTTCTGTATTCGTTAATTTTTTCATCATTTGCATAGCCACTAAAAGCTATTACAGCAAAATACTCAGGTTGGCTTTTTTGTATTTGGATATTTTTATCATTAGGGGTAGGCAACTTGCTTGTTGCATATTTTTCCGGCATCACGAAACTCATGCTAGATCCTTTTTCAGATAAACTCATTCTAACGGGAGCCGTCATTGAAATACTTTCTTTTTGTTCATTCCCCCCAAATATGAATTTGGCAAGTTTGTTAAAGCCATTACTTGATAAAGTCTTGTAACTAGTGGCTTTAGAATAAATGGTGGCCATGGTAGCTGCAGGGTAAAAACGGATCTCTAAATCAGCGTCTTTAAGAACTACCCTATATGGCTGCTTCTCGGTTTTTGTACTGTAAACTGACATAAATGATTGAAAAACAATGTAAATACCAATTAATATTATGGGAATTAAGAAAAGTTTCATTGTAAGCTTTTAATTATAACAACTATTTGAAAAATAGGTTCAGTATTATTTTACAAACGAATAAATTTTAGTAGCAACCTCTTCCCAACCTTCCTCTAACATCAAACAATGTGATGCATTTTTTTCAATCAAAGGCGCTACTTTTAAATTAATTGCCATTGTAATGGTATCCTTTAAAGGAAATTAATAACACTATATGTATAATTGTAGGTAACTAATAACTTAGTAAACTATTCTAAAACTATAGTTTCATGCATATTTGGCGTATGCACTTCTTTAAACCCTTTATTTCTTAAGCGTTCTGCAAAATGGTCTTGTACTTCGGCCTCGCCATGCACTATAAATACTTGCTTTACCAAGTTGGGTATTTGACACGCCAAGAATTGAGTTAAATCCTCGTAGTCACCATGCGCACTCATACTTCGTATTGCACCTACGGTAGCTTTTACAGGATAGGTGTCACCATATATCCGTACTTCTTTTTGTCCATTTATTAACCTGCCACCCAATGAACGCGGTTCGCAATAGCCTACCATTAAAATGGTATTTTTCGCGTGCTCAATATTATTTTTAATATGGTGCTTAACCCTTCCTGCATCGGCCATGCCAGAAGCGGATATTATTACTTTAGGACGTAGGTCCTCATTTAAAGCCTTACTCTCGTCCACCGATTTAATATACTTTAACCCTTCAAAACCGAATGGATCCTTATCCACTTCTAATATTTTCTGTATTTTTTTGTTGAAGTACCTAGGGAACGATTTTAACACTTCAGTTGCTTCAATACTTAATGGACTATCAACGTAAACTGGAATATTTGGCAGCCTATTTTCAATAGATAACTGATTTAGTTCAAATAAAATTTCCTGTGTTCTTCCCACACTAAATGCAGGTATAATTAAATTCCCTTTCTTTTGCACACAAGTACTTTCAATCCATTTCAATAAATCATCAGGGGTAGAATGCACTAAGTCATGCAATTTGTCACCATACGTACTTTCTATAATTATATAATCGGCTGGTGGAAAATTAGCAGGGGACCTTAATATCAAATCACGATAACGACCTACGTCACCACTAAAGGTTAGCGTACTTTGTTCTCCTGCTTCTGTTATTTTTAAATTTACCACTGCACTACCTATAATATGTCCTGCTTCGGTATACAACAATTCTATGCTATCGGTGATACGGG
>CAJATB010000037.1 GCA_903944755.1 uncultured Bacteroidota bacterium | reverse complement strand
AGGTAACAAGCCATCCCTACTCATGCTCATCCAAATTCTTGGTTGTCCTAATTGAAATACTAATAAAACACTTGTAGTAGCTACAACAGCACTTACCGATATCACATAACCAATTTTATGTAACCCAAGGCGTTCAAACACAAATGCCAATGGATCGTCAACTTTTAATTCAGTGTAACTAACCATTCCTGTTAAAACAAGGGCTATTAGAATATATAAAACCGTGCAAATAAGTAAAGAATAAATCATCCCCTTAGGTAAATCGCGTTGCGGATTTTTACATTCTTCCGCTGTAGTTGAAATAGCATCAAAACCTATATAAGCATAAAACACAGCCGACACACCAGCTAAAACACCCTTAAAACCATTCGGCATAAATGGAGCCCAGTTTGCTGTATCCACATAAAAGAAACCTAAAACAATTACAAAAACAATAACTAGTATTTTAAAAATCACCATAATATTAGTGCTCTTCTTACTTTCTTGAATACCCCTATAAACTAAGGCTGTAATTAAAACAACAATAATAAAGGCAGGTACATTTAATATTACTCTCCAAGCTCCAATCATGGGCGCGTTGGTAACAGCGTCATACCCAATACGGGCTAGTTTGCTAAATGTTTCAGGAGTACCTCCTTTAGCTAAATGTGCTAGCGCTTCTTCGTATCCAATTTGCGCTTGTTCAAAATTGGTTGCCAACCATCCTGGCAAATGAATATTAAAGCCTTCTAATAAATTTACAAAATAACCACTCCAACTAATGGCTACAACTATATTGCCAATAGCGTATTCTAAAATTAAAGCCCACCCAATAATCCAGGCAACTAATTCACCGAATGTTACATAAGCGTAGGTATATGCACTACCCGCAATTGGAACGCGACTAGCAAATTCAGCATAACATAAAGCGCTAAAGCCACAAGTGATTGCTGTAATTACAAATAATATTGAAATGCCTGGTCCGCCATGAAAGGCCGCAGTGCCAATTGTTGAAAATATACCTGCTCCTACAACAGCAGCTATTCCCATAAATGTCAAATCCTTAACGCCCAATACTTTCTTTAATCCATTAGCACTATGCGCGTCACCAAAACCTGCTTCCGCATCTTGTACAATTTTTTCGATTGATTTTTTTCTGAAAAGACTCATCATTTCGTTAGGGGTTATTGATTACGATTCATTAAATAATTAGCTAGTTCAATTAGTGGTTGTTTTCGAGCCGACACAACTGCAATGGATTCTAAATGTTCAAAGGCCTTTTGCAAATACTTTGCTTTTAAATTTTCGGCCCATTCAGCTACTCCGCAATCCTTAAAAATTTGTAATACTTTTTCAACTTTATCATCACTGTTGGCTGTCATTAATTCATTTAAGGTTTTTAATTGACTTTCATTTGCAACGGATAAAGCATGAAGTAATAAAAAAGTTTTTTTATTCTGTTTAATATCGCCACCTGGTTCTTTGCCAAAAATTGCAGCATCCCCAAAGGCATCCAAATAATCGTCCTGTATTTGAAATGCAATGCCAATATTTTTGCCGAATTCATATAAATGTTTGCAGTTACCTTCTCCAGCGCCACCAATAATGGCACCCATTTCTAAACTTGCTGCTAATAAAACAGAAGTCTTTAAAGTAATCATATGTATATATTGCTCCAAACTCACACTATCCATTTTTGAATAATCCATATCCAATTGCTGACCTTCACAAACTTCCTTCGCTGTTTGATTGAAAAGTTTCAGTACTTGTGAAAGGTGTGCTGGCTGAATTTTTTGCATATATTCATATGCACGAATAAGCATCACGTCACCCACTAGCAAGGCCGTGTTGTTGTCATATTTTGTATGAACTGTAGCCTTACCTCTTCTTACACTTGCTTCGTCCATCATGTCGTCGTGTACCAAGCTAAAATTGTGAAACAATTCAACCGCATTTGCTAATTCAAAAGCGTCAGGATGCAACTCATTAAAAAGTTCATTACCTAGTAAACAAAGGACAGGCCTAATTCTTTTCCCACCAATATTTAAAAAATATTCGCCAGGTTCGTATAAAGAAGCTGGGTTATTCGGAAAATGAGCAACCTCGAATGCTTTGTTAAACTGTAGAGATAATTCTTTAAAACTATACATACTACAAACCTAACCAAATTTTAGCATTTTATAAACAGCCTTTTTGACCTATTTCCCCTTAAATTTGTGTTCCCCCAATTAAGGAATTATGAAAATGAAACAATCGTTAACCCTGATTTTAATCCTATTAGTTGTCAACTCTGTTTTTTCGCAAGAATATACACTTGATAAACCTAAAAAGTTAAACGAAACTTATACGCACTCTTACCATAAAGCAATAGGTGTTAAAATGTACCCAAATGCTATTTCCTATAAGCAGTTTACTAAACAAAATAAAGCTTTTGAGGCATTGGGTTATTTCACCTTAGACGGTTTTCGTGCAACGGTTTTATACGAAAAATATAGCCCAATTGGTGATATTGAAAATTTAAGTTGGTATGTAGGATACGGAGGCCATTTAGGACTTTGGAGTGAAGAATGGAAAAATAGTAACCCGAATCACAAAGCAGGTATTGCTGTTGGAGTGGATGGAATACTTGGTATTGATTATAAAATAAAAAATGCACCATTAAACCTGAGTATTGACTGGCAACCTTCCTTTAATATTGTAGGTAGTAGTTATTTTGAAAGTGGCTGGGCTGGAATTGGAGTACGCTATACTTTTTAAATAAAATTCGTTTAGCCTTTAAGTAAAGTTTATTTAACCTTTATTTACCCTCGGTTCAAACTAAATAAAGAATCCACAAATTCGTCTTTATCAAATAGGACTAAGTCCTTTATTTGTTCGCCAACGCCTATATACTTAACAGGAATTTTACATTGATGTGCAATTGCTAATACCACACCGCCTTTTGCAGTGCCGTCTAGTTTTGTGATAGCAAGTGCATTCACATTGGTAACAGCCATAAATTGTTTTGCTTGTTCCAAAGCATTTTGACCAGTTGAACCATCAAGTACTAATAAAACTTCATGAGGGGCGTCGGGTAATTGTTTTTGAATAACACGCTTAATTTTATTTAATTCATCCATTAAATGTGCTTTATTGTGCAATCGTCCTGCAGTATCTATCAATACCACATCAGCTTTTTTTGCAATGGCCGACTGAATAGTATCAAAGGCAACAGCACTAGGGTCAGAGCCCATATTTTGCTTTACAATTGTAACCCCTACACGTTCACTCCAAATAGTTAATTGGTCTACTGCCGCAGCCCTAAAAGTGTCAGCAGCACCTAGTATAACTTCGTTGCCAGCTTCTTTATAATGGTGTGCTAATTTACCAATAGTAGTAGTCTTACCTACTCCATTAACGCCCACTACTAATATGATATAAGGTTTCTTATTTGCTGGAGGATTGAATCCAATTTGATCATTTGGTGCATCCACTAATAAGTGCACTATTTCATCATGCAGAATAGTATTTAATTCAGTAGTAGATAAATACTTGTCCTTCTTTACACGTTCTTGTATTTTTTCTATAATAGCTAGGGTTGTATCCACCCCAACATCCGCACCAATAAGCGCTTCTTCCAATTGATCTAACACCTCGTCATCAACGGTAGTTTTACCAATGATTACTTTTGAAATACGTTCAAAGAAACCTTGTTTAGTTTTTTCTAAACCTTGGTCTAAGGTTTCTTTTTCTTTCTTTCCGAATAACTTACCTAAAAAACTCATGGTACAAATTTAACTAAATATGGAATACGGATTGAGACTTGCTATTTTATTTAAACACAGCAGTAACCAAATACTTATATATTAATAAAAATAGTAGGAAAACAAAAAAAGCTCTCCCGGAAAGGGAAAGCTTTAAATTAGTTTATTGCGACTGCGAAATTATTTCGCTGCTAAGAAATCCTTTACTAAGTCCTTGTGAACAATTGATTCCTTAAAAGTATACGCACCTGTTTTAGGGCTACGTATAGCTTTAATTACTTTTGTCCAGTTTTTGGCCTCAGCAGAAGCCTTAAGATCCTTTACTTTCGCGTTTTTTGAAGCTACTTTTGCCATTATTATTTAATTTCTTTGTGAACTGTTACTTTTTTCAAAATTGAATTATACTTTTTGAACTCCAAACGATCTGGAGTATTCTTTTTGTTCTTAGTTGTAATATAACGACTAGTTCCAGGTAAACCTGTAGTCTTGTGCTCTGTGCACTCTAATATTACTTGAACTCTGTTTCCTTTCCTTGCCATGATTGTATATTATAAGTTATACTTAAATT
>CAJATB010000036.1 GCA_903944755.1 uncultured Bacteroidota bacterium | reverse complement strand
CAAATAATAAAAATCCAGATGCGAGTGTGATTAATCCAATAACTGAAAATATTCGTAATAACCAATTATTAATATTATCTCTGTTTTGATAATCCATGACATGAAGCATCCACAAAAAATCAAAAACTCTCCATCGATTATTTCGATAGGTTTGAACAGTACCTAATTCCGCAGATACATAAACGGTTGTATTTACATCACCATCAAAACTTACAGCAAATGCGGGTAGAGGTTTCTCCCTATACTCATGATGCCCATTTGTAGAATTGATATATTCAACCGATTTTAGATTTGATTTGACATTCAAACTATTTTTTGCAATTATTATTGCTTCGTTTTTGTTTATAGGAATTCTAATTTTATTATTTAATGTGTTAGCCAATACTGTTTTTATACGTTTCCCATTATTGAATGTTATTTGATAATGAGGAGTATCAAAAATGGTAGCAATTTGAACTGACTTTAAAACACATACCGAGTCATTTTTACTAATCTCATTTAGAATACCATTTAAACTTATTCCAAGTCTTTCTTTATTTATTGTTGTGGGTTCTTTTCTAATGTCTTCACCTCTAATATTCTTAATGTTGGTCCAACTGAAATATAATCCCCCAATTGTCCAAAATAAAAATTGTATACCTAAAAATAGACCTAAATAGCGATGACTTTTTCGAACAACTTTTTGCCATTTCCCTTTTGTCATAATATTTTAATAGTTACTTGTTAATTAATCTTAATTTTTCTTTTTTGATCATAGGCAACATAACCATATCATACATTTCTTTCATCATATCAGCAACCAATGGATCTGTAGTTTTGGGAGTGCCAGCGATATAAGGCGGTTTTGGATTATATTCAAGATCAAGCATTATTGCTTCAGTATATTGTCTGCCCATTAAATCATCAATTATGGCTAACGACATGTCCATGCCCGCAGTAACGCCTGCAGAAGTCCAATATTTGCCATCTTTAACCCAGCGATCTTCTTTAAATTTTGCACCATACATGGCAAGCATTTCATTAGCTCTATACCAATTTGTGGTTGCATTTTTATTTTTTAATAATCCAGTTGCTCCTAAAATCCATGCTCCAGTACAAACACTAGTTGTGTATTTAGATTTTTTATCAATTAACTTAATCCAGTTTAAAATTAAAGTATCCTTTGTTAATAATAATGTTTCTAAAGCCCCACCTGGAATAACTATAATGTCTAAATTATCTACTTCGCTAGTTGTTGTATCCACCTGAATACTTACACCTGAATTATTCTTAACTAATCCTCTGTTTTTTGCAATCAAAAAAGTTTTAGCACCACTCATTTGTTTCAAAATTTGAAAAGGACCCATTGCATCTAAATTATTAAACCCATCATATACCAAAACGCCAATTGTTTTAATGTCTGTTTTTGGTTTTTGTAAAATAATATTCATCATTTCCTGATGTCTATTATCATTCTCAATATTCGTTTGTGCGTATGCATTTATATAACATACCATTATTAATGGCATGAAAAATTTATAAAATTTCATAAATTAAATTTTAGTAATAAAATTAAAAGACAGAGTGGAAGCTAAACTCCAGGAGGATGAAAAATAGAACTTATGTAGTTTGAATTCAACGAACTCTTAAACGCGTAAAAATATTTACTTTTCTGAGTTCTGAATATTTCGATAGTTGGATAAAATGATTTAGAAGATAAAATTAATTCTTGCTGATTGAATTTTGGAGCAGGTGCATTTGTGTTTGATTCACCTTCTTGCTTCTTTATTTTCTTAAGCATTTGACACTTGCCATCACAATGCATCATTGGTTTAGCTTTGTTAACACATGCTTTTTTATATGATTCCAAGTTGACTAAATAATCAGCAAGTACAAGTGATCTTGAGAATGTATGCGCAATAAGGGAGCTGAATAATAATATGACTAAACTGTATTTCAATATGCGCAAAAATACCAACTTACTCAAACATAAATATGTAATCTTAATCAGGTTCCAACAATTCCACCCGTTCACCTCCATTCACCCCTGTTTTCCCTCAAAAATCACAGAACCTGGCCAGAACTTGGCCAGAGATAACCCCAAACAAAAAGGGTCTACGCTTTTGATAGCATAAACCCTTGATAATGTAGCCTTTCGGCTGTGGGCCCACCAGGGCATGATCCTGGGACCCCCTGATTATGAGTCGCAAATTTAGGCCCTTCCCCATATAGGCAAAATTGACTGTAATTTACTGAAAATCAATTTTGTATATTATCTTCAAAGATAACATATGACTCTTTGTATTGTCCTTTTACTTACATTTGTGGTGCAAATTTTGGTGCTCAAATTAACCCCCTGATCATTTTATGATTCAACCTACACTCTCTTTCTTATGTGACACAAGACGTCTATTAAAAAATGGTACTTACCCAGTCAAATTAACCGTGTATTGCCTTGGAACTAAGAAGCGATATGCCACCCCTTTTAATTTATCCCAGTATGATTATAAAAGAATTGAAGCATCTAATCTAAGGGATGCTAATATTAAAAAATTAAAGACCCAGATGTATTCATGGCTGTCTGATCAAGAAGAGTTTGCCAAGTCAATACAACCTTTCAGTTTTACTGAATTCGACCTTTTGTATAACAAGGATAAAGTACAATTAAAAAAAGCAATCGCTAATGAAAGTGTAGAAGCGTTATATGATAGTTGTATTAAAGATTTAAAAAATCTAGGGCAAATATCTACATCTGATAATTATAACACTGCAAAGGTCTCCATTTTAAAATTCAAGAAGTATTTGAAGATTTCTCAAGTAACAGTAGATTTATTGAAGGCCTATGAAAAGTATATGGTAGCAGAAGGCAAATCAATTACAACGGTAGGTATCTATTTAAGGTCCTTAAGAAGAATTTTTAATCTAGCTATTGAAGAGGGAATTATTGATGCAAGTAAATATCCATTTAGAAAATATAAAATACCATCTCCTAGAAAATCAAAACGATCCTTAAAGAAAGACGACTTAAAGAAAATCCTAAATCATAAGCCAAAGTTAGTGTCAGAACAAAAAGCACTAGACTATTGGATTTTTAGTTTCTTATGTAATGGAATGAACTTTAAGGATATTGCTTTGTTGACCAATAAAAAAATCAACGGCGACTTTATTGAATTCTATAGATCAAAAACTGAGAATACAACAAGAGATGGCGCATTGCCAATTAAAGTACCCATATCTGACCGTATAAAGGAGATAATGGATAGGAGAAGGGTAAGCAAAGGGAAGCCAGAAGACTATATATTTCCAGTATTAGAAAGAGGAATGGATCTAGAGCTAATTGAGAAACGTATTAGCACATTTATAAGGAACACCAATAAAGCCTTAAATGAAATAGGTACTGAATTAGACCTGCCTTTGAAATTAACTACCTATGTGGCGAGACACTGTTTTGCAACCATACAAAAGAACAATGGAGCCCCATTAATCTATATTAAAGAAGCCTTAGGTCATTCTAATATCACCACAACACAAGACTACTTTGGAAGCTTTGATGACGATAGCTTAAAAACTATGCATGAGGGATTGATGGAGGGGATGGAAGGGTAGCATTACTCAGCCATCCACTTTCTTATATCAGACAAATAGAAATAGATTCTGCCAAATTTCCTATAATGAGGCATATTGCTGTTATTGCACTTTTTGTATAAGTGACTTATTGAAATACCCAAAATTTTAGACATTTCACTTACAGGAATTGGCTTTTCGTTTTCGGCGGAAATTGACTGCTGATTAATTATCTCTACTAAACGAGGCTTTAATTTCTCTTCTATGATACTTTCTATTAAAGGACGTAATGCAACTTCAAGTAGTTCTGGATTTAGTAATGACATAATCAATTTTAGATACTACTCGTCAAATACCTTGCCTATATGCGTTTCTGTTATTGACAAGAATAACAGAATGGGGTTAAATGAGCAGAATTGTCAGAATATAAGAAAATTAAATACAGTTTAATATTATCTTATAATACACTATAGAATAATTGTCATGACAAGGTTTGTTGTTTTGTAAGAAATATTTGCGCCTACCTTAAAATTTATATACTATATCCTATCATGAAAAAAGCAGCTTCAAGTGCCCTTATTCTTTGTGCTTGAGGGAGCGTATTAAATAGAGAATTTGGATTGTTTTGAAGAATTTCTTCAAATAACCAACTAGATCTAAGATTACAAATTTGGTATTGACTTATGTTTCCGTTGGTTTTGCCAAAAGCGAAACCATTTATTAATCTAGGATGCCTTATAGCACTACTCCCTGGCGGAATTTTAAAATGTAATTCAATAGGAATAAAATTTCTTCCAGTAGATAGTAAAAATTGACTAATTATGTTTGATAATGCAAAAGCTACCCTGCTATCGTAAATTATAAAATTATCAATACAAAGAGAATAAATTTTAGTGAACCCTGCATTAAATCTATCAACACCATTTGTTTGAACATGTGCAATATCATCATTAAATAAATTTGGATTTAATGCAATTATATTTTTATTAAAGT
>CAJATB010000035.1 GCA_903944755.1 uncultured Bacteroidota bacterium | reverse complement strand
ATTTTCATTGGCTTATTAAACAATATAGCTACACTGTTTTGTACAAGACTGGCTAATTCAATTTCCATTCTTGCCGGTAAATTGAAAGCTTTATTAGCTGGAATGGTATAATTGGTATCCAACTTATAGTGCGTGAATAATTTGTCATTAATGAATACATCACAGTCCAAGTTTTTTAGTGTTAATTCGAAATTATTGGGGTTTTCATATTGAAACTGTGCATTAAACACATTTTTACCAAAACTTGCTTTTTCAATTTTAATAGCATTCATACCTTTAAATACGAATGGTTTGGGACTTGCACAGCTAGCAAAAACAATCACTAAGGCCAATAAAATATATTTATTCAATTTCATTTACAAATTTTTACAAAATTATTAGTTATTTGACCAATGTGAAAATATATTTACACAACTATTTGTTAACACATGCTCATTACCGATTTACAATACTTTGGATGCATCAGCTATATTAAAGAACTATACGCTGCTGAACAAGTAGGGTTCGATAATGAAGCGCCATTTTCAAAGAGGAGCTTTAAAAATCGGATGGTAATCGCAAGTGCACAAGGACCTTTACATTTGACTATTCCTATTGTGGGTGGCAGAGACCAAAAAACGCCCTTGCATCAAATTGCCCTATCCTATGATGCGCCTTGGCATGAACAACATTTAAAAGCAATCCTAACTAATTACAAAAGGTCACCCTTCCTAGAATATTATATTGACAGTTTAGCCATTATTTATAATTCAAAGCCCACGCATTTGGTCGAATTTTTATTGCTTACAAATAAATGGATAGAAAAACAAGTGAAGGGAAATTGGGAACAAATTGAATGCACTACTGCAATGAAAGAAAATAAGGAACTGTACTTAACCCAAAGAAAAATACATGCTTACTTACCAAATAATTTTCAGCAATATAGTAACCCTGTTACGTACCAACAAGTATTCCAAGAAAGGACTGGATTTATTCCGAACCTTTCAATACTAGATTTACTATTTTGTTGTGGAGGTAAACAAGCAGCGAGTTTACTAAAAACTCCTTAAGGAATCAATGGGTGCAAAATTAACGGGATGTAATTTCAAGAATTCTTTTGTCCATTGTTCGTATTGCAACATTTGTTTCCACTCTATACTATTCTTCAATAATTCATTTGCTTCCTTTTCATTTTCTAATTGAATTATCTTATCCTGTAACAAAGCTTTTTTCAATTGATAATTTCGAAGTATAGCGCGCATTAAAAGTTTTTCAGCAATACTATATTCTGATGAAATATTATTTTCTTCATAAGAAGCTAACTGCGCTATGCTTTCTCTTGCTTTAATCCAGTTTACAGTTTGGTCAACTAATTTAGCATAGGTAGGTGAACTATTATTAAAATCAAGGGAGTCTACTACTAGAAATTGGTCGTTTATAACTAAATTATTATTTGTTTGAATTTGCTTAGCAATAGAGGCTTGCGGTATTTTTAAAGCAGTTTTTTTTACAGAAATAGTTTTATACTGAATCAGTTTGGTTTCGGCAATTGTAGTAGTCTTACTTACAATTGGGGTAATTACCTGTTTTTTAGCACTAATAGATGTTTCAATAAGTGCTGGGGCAAATAACAGTAAACTTATTAATGCACTTAATATTATCCCTAAGCCATATGTTTTTGTAGATTTTTGACCTAAGTTATTGATATGTTTGATTCGGTCAACTAATTCGTTTGTGACATTCAAAGCACCCAAATATAAATTAGTATGGGATAAGGTAATACTATTAGCAGCTAAATTGTATAATGTTTTTGAATAGGATAAGGGATTGGCTGTTTGTGCTAAAACCCATGCATCGCAGGACATTTCTCTTTGAAGGCTAATTTCCTTTAAAAATAAATAGGAAAATGGATTAAAGTAAAGTAGCTTATGACTAGTATCTATAATCAAATTTATAAAATAATCATTCCTGTTAATGTGTGCTATTTCGTGCAGTAAAATTAATTTTATTTCATTTACACTCATTTCATTGCAAATAGCAATTGGAAGTATAATTACAGGGTCTAGCCAGCCAAAAGTGATTGGGCTATTTACTATTTTGCTAAACCCAATTGTATAATACTTGTTGGTATTATAAGTGCCTTTTAATTTTTCATTCCAACTATCCGAACTAACATAATTGGCAGTTTGCCTGTATTTATTTAGTTGTTGATATTGTTTAATTGTTCCCAACGAAAAAATAAGTAACAACAAAAAATAAACCAATCCAATATAAGGCAGGAGCGAAGTGATTTCTACTATTTCAAAATGAATAGGAGCAATTTGACTAAAAAATATGGGGGTATTATTGGGAAAAAGAAAAAGGGTAGCAGCAAAATGGAGTAGTCCTAGTAATTGAAAAATGGTAGCTATGGTAAATAAACGGCTAGCATTGTGCACTGTAAAATGCCTGTAGCTGGTATATATT
The DNA here is from genome assembly GCA_903944755.1 of uncultured Bacteroidota bacterium. Taxonomy (GTDB): domain Bacteria; phylum Bacteroidota; class Bacteroidia; order Chitinophagales; family Chitinophagaceae; genus Sediminibacterium. The sequence continues at coordinate 5,780 of CAJATB010000035.1, read as the reverse complement.
AAGTACAATAAAGCCATGAAGCCGATATTGTTTAAAATTGCAGTAGGTATTTGACTCAGAAATTGCATAAGTTTAAATAAGGATAATTAAAGGCTAGTGACTTATGTTATTTTTTTTCTAATTGTTCAATTAGCTTTTTAATGTCTACTAAATCCTGTTGCGTAGGTTTATGTTTTCCTAAAGCTTGTAATACCAATTGCGAAGTGCTTCCACTAAATAAGGTACGAATCATTTTCCCTACATATTGTTCTTGCGCTTTTGATTTTTCGACACATGGGGTGTAAATATGTGTTTTAGCAGTTTCGTTTCGAATAACCAAGCCTTTCTCATGCATTATTTGCATTAGCTTAAGAGTAGTGGTGTAACCCACTACCTTTGTTTTTTGAACAATCTCATGCACTTCTCTAACTGTTGCATTTTCCTTTTCCCACAGAATACTTAAAATTTCTAATTCACTTTCAGTTGGTTTAAATAGCTTGCTCATAGTAATTACGATTATATTCGTAAGCAATCTACGAAACTTTAGGTATAAAAAAATCCTGCCTAAGCAGGATTTTTGTTAAAGCCTTCTAAAAATTTAGACTCTTATTTCTTTGTAAGGTAAGTAGCGTATTTAGCATTTTGCTCAGCTGAAAGCGCTATGCCATTTACAGTAATCTTACCGTCTGTAATTTGAATTTTTACATTATCCTTTGGAGCCAATCCATCTTCTTGTAATGCTTGTACCAAAGTTTTAGTATCCGCCGTAATGGTAACTGTATGGGTACTATCAGCAATAACAGCTGAAGAATCATGATTAATCATAGAAATTTCAACTGTTTGTGTTTTTGCTTCAGTAGCACCTGTTGGATGTAATTGAGCTAATGAAGGAGCAATAACTAAGGATACAATGGACATTAATTTAATCAAGATATTCATAGAAGGACCAGATGTATCTTTAAAAGGATCTCCCACAGTATCACCTGTTACAGATGCCTTATGTGGTTCTGATTTTTTATAGAACATCTCCCCGTTAATTTCCACACCTTTCTCAAATGACTTTTTCGCGTTATCCCAAGCACCACCAGCATTATTTTGGAAAATACCCATAAGCACACCGCTTACAGTTGCTCCCGCTAAGAAACCACCTAAAGCTTCTGGGCCCATTGTAAAACCAATTAAAATAGGAGAGATAATAGTGATTGCACCAGGTAACATCATTTTTTTCAATGAAGCTTCAGTACTAATGGCCACACATTTCTCATATTCTGGCTTACCAGTACCTTCCATAATTCCTGGAATAGTACGGAACTGACGACGCACTTCTTCTACCATTGCCATTGCAGCTTCTCCTACAGCACGAATTGCTAAAGATGAGAATATAAAAGGAATCATTCCACCTACAAATAATGCAGCTAAAACGTCTGCTTTGTAGATATCAATATGTTGATTATTTGGCATCGCAACACCCACAAAGGCTGCGAATAATGCTAATGAAGTTAATGCTGCAGAAGCAATGGCAAAACCTTTACCACTTGCAGCTGTTGTATTTCCAACCGCATCTAAAATATCTGTTTTCTCACGCACTTCAGCAGGTAATTCACTCATCTCAGCGATACCACCAGCGTTATCTGCGATAGGACCGAAAGCGTCAATCGCTAATTGCATAGCAGTGGTTGCCATCATACCAGCAGCAGCTATAGCTACACCATATAAACCAGCGCAATAAGAAGCACCAAAAATACCAGCAGCTAAAACAATAATTGGCATGAAAGTAGATTCCATTCCAATTGCTAAACCACCAATAATATTTGTTGCGTGTCCTGTACTTGATTGTTTAATAATACTCATAACCGGACGCTTGCCCATTGCAGTGTAGTATTCAGTAATGATACTCATTAAAGTACCAACTATTAAACCTACCGCAATTGCACCAATAACACCGTTTCTTGTGAATTCAATACCACGTAATGACATTGTTTCAGGAAGAATATAACTCACTAAAAAATAACATGCAATAGCAGTTAAAACCATTGAACCATAGTTACCCATGTTTAATGCTTTTTGAACTGTTGCAGTATTTAAACCTGCGTTTTCACTTATTCTTACAAAGAAGGTTCCGATGATAGATAATAAAATTCCTACACCTGCAATCATCATTGGTAATAAAATAGGAGATAAACCACCAAAGGCATCCACCAATTTACCACCACCAACAGCTGTTACTTCTTGTCCTAATACCATAGTCGCTAATACTGTTGCAACATAAGAACCAAATAAATCGGCTCCCATACCAGCAACATCACCCACATTATCACCTACGTTATCCGCAATAGTTGCAGGGTTACGAGGATCATCTTCAGGAATACCTGCTTCTACTTTACCTACTAAATCCGCGCCAACGTCCGCAGCTTTGGTATAAATACCACCACCCACACGCGCAAACAATGCAATAGATTCAGCACCTAATGAAAAACCAGTTAATACTTCAATGGTTCTTAACATTTCAGCAGGGTCACCATTCACATAAAATAATTCTTTAAGTACTAAGAACAAACCACCAAGTCCTAATACTGCTAAACCTGATACGCCTAAGCCCATCACTGATCCGCCTGTAAAAGAAACTTTCAAGGCACGCGCTAAACTTGTTCTAGCAGCCTCTGCTGTTCTTACGTTTGCTTTGGTAGCCACTTTCATGCCTATATAACCAGCAGTTGCACTAAACACAGCACCAATAATAAAAGCAACTGCAATACTCCAGTGACTTTCTGCATTTTTAGTAGCCATAAAGCCTAATAATAAGGCAACGATTACAACGAAATATCCTAAGATTTTCCATTCTGCTTTTAAGAACGCCATAGCACCCTCGGCAATGTAAGTACTGATTTCTTTCATACGAGCATTACCAGCATCTTGTTTAGATACCCAGTTGAATTTCAATAGGGTATACAATAAACCTACGACACCCATTGCCGGAACGGCATAAAATAACAAATCTTTCATAAGCAAAAATATATGTAATTTAAATTACGATTAAGGTCTGCAAAAATAGGGTGTAAACTTTAAAAAATGTTAAAATCGGGTAATTTTACTCTTCTAAAGTGGTAGTATCTTCTTTTCCAGTGAAAACAGCCGCAAATTCCTTGCCTTTATAGATGGTCTTATTAAACTTATTCCCAAGGATAATGATAGTAGCCGTTTCCCCTATAAGCCTTGTAAATACTGTATTATTACCATGCCACCAGCCATTATGGTATATCAAACGTTCCTCATTTGGTTTGGATAATATACGCCAACCTAAACCATAATTTTGGAAGCTCCTATTTGTCTGACTTTTAGGCTGATAAGCCATTTCTAGGGTAGATTGGGCAATAAAACGGCCTTCGGTTAAAGCTTTGTCCCACAAAAACATGTCCCTAACGGTGCTATAAACGTTTTTGTCTCCATAAATACAGTCATATTTTTCTAGCCTATAGGGTTGCATTTTGGCATTATAAGATGGGGTATATCTAGTTGTATTCTTATTGTGAAATACAAAGGTATTATTCATACCTAGTGGCTTAAATATAGTTTTATCCATGTAGGTTGGAAAATCCTCTTTCGTTATTTGTTCAATAACCAAAGCCATAATCACATAATTAGTATTACAATATTTGAACATACGGTTAGCACTCGACTGCGGAGCAGGTTTGCGTAACACCATGTAATCAAAAACGTCCTGATTTGTATATGAGCCAGTCCTAAAGGGTACCTCGTTTTTAACAAGCTTTAATTTTTTTATCCAACGTCCTCTTTTATTTCTAACCTTAACAGTGACATATTTTTTACTTTCTAGAAAATAGGCATAATCAGGTAAACCACTTCTGTGTGATAAAAGCTGTTCTATGGTAATATCGGTGTAGGGAAACTTAGGAAGGTATTTTGTAACTGGTGCATCTAGTACTAGCTTTTCTTCTTCCCATAATTTAAGCGCAGCCATCCCTGTAAAAGTTTTTGATACAGATGCAAGGTGAATAGGCGTTTCGGGTAGTATTAGGGATTTGTTTGATACGTTAGCGTAACCCTTATAGTCTTCAAAAATAATTTCTCCATTTTTTGCAATTAAGATTTGGCCGCTAAAACCAGTTCTTCCAAAAAGGGTTTGGTACTTTAGCTTGATCGCTTCGGCATATTTATCTTTCTCACCAGCAGTTATAGTACGATAGTTAAAATCGCTGTTTTCGGTAATAAATCTAGGTCCTTGACTGGTTCCACAAGCGCAATTCAAAAAGAATACAAAAAGTAATAAACTGAACCTCACGATCATCTGTTAGTTTTAAATGGGGTGATTAACTACAAAAATAACGCATCCTAGTACAATTTATTGTTAAGGAAGGGCAAAGCAGTTATTTTATTTTAACTTTGCGACATGAGTACCTTCATCACTACCAGCTATCCCAAAGACAAAATCAAAGTGCTTTTCCTTGAAAACATAAGTGAAAAAGCTGTACAATATTTTAAAGTACAGGGTTATACAGATGTGAAAAAAGTGTCAGGAGCAATGAGTGAAGAAGAATTAATAAAAGCAATTAAGGATGTGCACATACTAGGTATTCGTTCTAAAACATTTATTTCAAAAAAGGTATTGGATCATGCCAAAAAATTACAAGCAATTGGCTGTTTTTGCATTGGCACCAATCAAGTTGATTTAAAAGCGTGTAAGCAAAATGGGGTAGCCGTATTTAATGCACCTTATAGTAATACACGCAGTGTTGCTGAATTAGTAATTGGTGCTTCTATTATGTTAATACGAAAAATAATAGATAAAAATAAAGCTGCTCACGAAGGCATTTGGAATAAAGATGCAAAAGGAAGTTTTGAATTAAGAGGAAAAACAATAGGACTTATTGGTTATGGTAATATTGGAACACAAACAAGTATTATGGCTGAAGCAATGGGCATGAAAGTTAAATTTTATGACATTGAAACTAAATTGCCTTTGGGGAATGCACAGTCTGTTAAAACATTAAAAGAATTAGTAAGCACTTCCGATATTATTTCATTACACGTTCCAGAAACCAATCAAACAAAAAATTTGATTAGCAAAACGGTATTAAAACAATTTAAACAGGGGGCTATTTTAATAAACTATGCAAGGGGAGAAGTGGTGGATTTAGATGCTTTAGCTCAGGCCTTACAAGAAAAACAAATTGCCGGTGCTGCAATAGATGTATTCCCCATTGAACCAGAAAAAAATGGTGATAAATTTGAATCTCCGTTACAAGGTTTATCTAACGTATTATTAACACCACATGTGGGTGGCAGTACCGAAGAAGCACAAGAAAATATAGGCGAAGATGTTAGTATAAAACTATACCAATACTTAGAAAGGGGCGTTTCTAATGGCTCTCATACTATTCCTTCCATAAGTTTACCCCCAGTTGATAACGCACACCGTATTTTACATATTCATCATAATGTGCCAGGCGTATTAAGTGCAATTAATACAGTGATGTCTAAAAATAAAATCAATATTGTAGGACAGTACCTAAAAACTAATGAAGATATTGGTTATGTTGTATTAGATGTTGATTCAAAATTATCTAAAAAAGCAATTGATTTATTAAGAGATGTGAAACATACTATTCGTGTGAGAATGTTGTATTAATATAGTCTTAATTTTTCTTTATTTTTCTTACATAAGATATACTTAAACCAGTGGCTTTTGCAATTTCATGGACAGGCGCTTCTTTGTTTCTAAGCTCTTGTAATAATTGAATCCGCATATTTGAAATTATAGTGCCTGGTTTTTCAGGATAGGT
>CAJATB010000034.1 GCA_903944755.1 uncultured Bacteroidota bacterium | reverse complement strand
TATCCATTACATAAGTATCAGAAAGCGGAAAATTAACAGTAAACCAGTGGGTTTTGATACAAAACGTACTAATTTTTTAGTAATTTTATCTTTCGAATCAATTTATTAATAAAAATTATAATATATGGAAAATAATACAGCTGGAGAAGGTAAATGTCCGTTTACTGGCGCTTCTACTTCTTCAAAACAAAGCAGCGGTACTAGAAACACCGATTGGTGGCCGAATCAATTAAGACTAAACATACTTCGTCAAAATTCAACCTTGTCCAATCCAATGGATGAGTCGTTTAATTATGCTGTTGAATTTAAGTCGCTTGATTTAGCTGAAGTGAAAAAAGACATTTTTCATTTGATGACTAATTCTCAAGAATGGTGGCCTGCCGATTATGGTCATTATGGTCCTTTCTTTATTCGTATGGCTTGGCATAGTGCTGGTACTTACCGTACAACCGATGGTCGTGGTGGCGGTGGTGCTGGATTACAACGTTTTGCTCCATTAAACAGCTGGCCTGACAATACAAACCTTGATAAGGCGCGTTTATTATTATGGCCTATTAAAAAGAAATACGGCAAGAAACTTTCTTGGGCCGATTTAATGATACTTGCTGGTAACTGTGCTTTAGAATCCATGGGTTTTGAAACTTTTGGTTTCGCTGGTGGCCGTGATGATGTTTGGGAGCCTGCTGAAGATGTTTATTGGGGTGCAGAACGTGAGTGGTTAGGAGATAAAAGATATTCTGGTGATCGTGAATTAGAAAACCCACTTGCTGCAGTTCAAATGGGTTTGATTTATGTGAATCCAGAAGGACCTAATGGTAATCCTGACCCAATTGCTTCTGCGCGTGATATTCGTGAAACATTTGCACGTATGGCAATGAATGACGAAGAAACTGTTGCACTTATTGCAGGTGGTCACACATTTGGCAAAACACATGGTGCTGCTGACCCAGGCAAATATGTTGGTAAAGAACCTGCTGCTGCTAGCATTGAAGAACAAGGTACTGGTTGGAAAAATACTTTAGGTTCAGGCAATGGTGTGAATACTATTACTAGTGGTTTAGAAGGTGCTTGGACTATGACACCTACTAAATGGAGCAATAATTATTTTGAAAATTTGTTTGGTTTTGAATGGGAGCTTGCTAAGAGCCCTGCTGGTGCACACCAGTGGAAGCCTAAGGCTGGCGCGGGTGCTGGCACTGTGCCCGATGCGCACGACCCTGCTTTACGTCACGCTCCAACAATGCTTACTACCGATATCGCCTTAAGAGTTGACCCTGCTTATGGACCAATTTCAAAACGTTTTTATGAAAACCCCGATCAATTCGCTGATGCATTTGCGCGTGCTTGGTTTAAATTAACGCACCGTGATATGGGGCCTCGTTCTCGTTACTTAGGAGTTGAAGTTCCTGCAGAAGAATTAATTTGGCAAGATCCTATCCCTGCGGTAACACATAAATTAATTGATAAGAATGATGTTGGACTTTTAAAAAGTAAAATACTTGCGACAGGGCTATCAGTTGGTGAGCTAGTTTCAACTGCTTGGGCATCTGCAGCTACATTCCGTGGGTCAGATAAACGCGGTGGTGCAAATGGTGCTAGAATTCGTCTTGCACCTCAAAAGTATTGGGCGGTAAATAATCCTGCACAACTTTCAAAAGTGTTAGATACTTTAGAAAACGTACAAAAAGAATTTAATACAGCTAATGGCGATAAGCCAGTTTCAATTGCTGATTTAATTGTACTAGCTGGATGCGCAGGAATTGAAAAAGCTGCAAAAAATGCTGGACATGATATAATAGTTCCATTTACTGCTGGCCGTGCCGATGCTGTTGAAGCACAAACTGATATTGAATCATTTGGTGTATTAGAACCAATTGCTGATGGCTTCCGTAATTATATCAAATCACGTACACATGCTTCTGCCGAGGAATTGCTGATTGACAAAGCGCAATTATTAACATTGACTGCACCTGAAATGGCTGTATTACTTGGTGGTATGCGCGTATTGAATACAAACTTTGATCATTCAAACTATGGTGTATTTACAAAGCGCCCTGAAGCTTTAACCAATGACTTCTTTGTTAATTTAATTGACTTTAGTACTACTTGGAAAGCAAGTGTTACTTCTCCAAATACTTTTGAAGGAAGTAATCGTGCAACAGGTGCAATTAAATGGACTGGAACAAGAGTTGATTTAATTTTAGGTTCTAATTCAGAACTGCGTGCAATTGCTGAAGTATATGCTTGCGAAGATGCACAAGAAAAATTTGTGCATGATTTTGTTGCAGCATGGACTAAAGTGATGAACCTTGACCGTTTCGATTTAGCTTAATTTAATCGAAGTATTTATACAAAAAGAGGTGACCTAATAGTAGGTCACCTCTTTTTTTTCTACACTAAATTTTTTTGTATCAAATTATGTAGTTTATTTCTTATTCAAAATATAAATTTCGTAAAACAGCCATCTATTGGTTGTCAGGAACATATTTTTAATACTAAACACCATAAAATCAGAGTTCAACATAATTACACTTTAGTAATTAAGTATACAAAGTTTAGTCTAGTGGCTTCGCCAAAATAAGCCACTTGTTCTTCACTAATTTTTACTGCACCTAATTTTTCCATTGCCTTTTGCGAGCGAATGTTTTCAGCGCCTACATGAAAAATAACGTTTTCTACATATTGTAATATATAGTTTAACATAAGTATTTTTACTTCCTTATTGAATGGCTTACCCCAGCAATCCCTGGAAAAGAAGGTGTAGCCAATTTTTATTTCACTTCGCTCAGGCACATAGTCGTAAAAACGACTACTGCCAATTGCATTTCCAGTAACTGTATTTTTTATTAAAAAAGCCCCTTTCGACAAAATTGCACCCTTGAAATAATTCTCGAAAACTTCCTTTTTATAACGGTGGGGGTTGGGGTGTTGCTCCCAAATAAGCGGGTCAGCTGCTACTAAGTACAATTCATTAAAATGTTCCGCAAGCAAAGGGGTTAGCGCTACTAGTTCGTTTTTTAAATGCAGGGGTTGTATTTCCATTCGTTGATTTGTTAGTCTTTACTAATTTGCCATGCCCAAATAATAAGCAGTGGTTGGGCAACCAAAAGCCTGATCCATGAAATAGTAGGACTCATGGTTATACTCCCTAAAGTAAATGTGCCTTTTTGTATAAAGTAAATATGACTAGGAACAAATGCAATTAGCATAAGTATAATTCCCCACCCCGCGTATTTTCTTGTGTATTTCGGTATTAATAATAAACCTAAAGCAATTTCTATAATTCCAGCAAGTAAGTTTATTTCGGTTGCCCAAGTACTCAAGTATGGAGGTATAAGTGGCAAATAAAAAGCTGGGTTTGCAAAATGGTTATAGCCGCCAAAAATATAGAATACGACTGCTGTTATTAGCAAGGCCTTTTTTAAATATTGTTTTAACATACTACAAATTAATTATTTTTAAAGTATCCAGCAAGACTTTTATCTTTCTTAGGCTAGGACGCAGCAATAACTACTTGACAACGACTAGTTTAAATATATTCATATGAAATGGGTGACTAAATTAGTAACTTTGAACTTGTGAAGAAATTTGTAGTCATATTGTTATTGTTTTTTTATAGTGTTGCCACTATTGGCGCTACTGTAAATATGCATTACTGTATGAACAAGTTTGCAGGGTATAGCTTATCAACTATTAAAAAAGATAAATGCAGTAAATGCGGGATGAACAATAGCAAGAAGAATAGCTGCTGCAAGGATGAAAAAAAACAAATCAAACTAAGTAACGATCAGCAGAAAACTACCTTAAACAACACAGTGAATATTTTATTCACAAGTGTTGTAAATATTACTCCTGTTTATATAAATTCTTTCAGTGTTTTAAATACGTTCATTCTATATGCTCATCGTGAACCGCCACCACTTATTCCTAAACAAGGAATTCAAGCACTTTATGCGACTTTTTTAATCTGATTCTTTTTTGCGTAAGCACTGTTAGTGCTTTTATTGATGAATTCTCTCACGTTAAAAAGAATTAAAAATGAAAATCAAAAATATATTTTTGGTTGCATGTTTATTTATTATAAGCACTGCATCCAAAGCTCAAAACAATAATGTCACCTATACAACCAAGCTCTTCAAAGTATATGGAGCATGTGGTATGTGTAAGGACAGAATTGAAGCAGCGGCAAAAATACGGGGTGTGAAAACTGCTTTATGGGATGTCGCAACCAATATGATGAAAATAGAATATGATTCTATGCGTGTTTCACTCCTTAAAATACAAGAAAAAATAGTAGCTGCAGGACATGATGTAGAAAACCTGAAAGCAAACGACAAAGTGTATGAGGCACTTCCAGGCTGCTGTCACTATAGAGAAATGGATGCTACATCACATGAAGATATTACAGAACTACCGGAAATTAAAACCATCAAAGGGGTTGTGTTACAGAATAACAATAACGGAAAGTTTGAACCACTTGTTAATGCAAGTGTACATTGGGTGGGTAAATTAACCGGGGTACTTACCGACAGTTTTGGAGTTTTTAAAATTCCTGCCAATGATACCATTAACCAATTGGTAATTAATTATGTTGGCCATAAAGCCGACACAATACTAATTACGAATGAAGATGAAGTGAAAGTAATTATGGCTTCCAATAATGTTTTAAATGAAGTGACTGTTTTTGGCCGACTTAGTTCCACCTTTATACCACATTTAAGTACTATAAGGACACAAGTAATGACGGGTAGTGAACTATTAAAAGCAGCATGTTGTAACCTTAGTGAAAGTTTCGAGACCAACCCTTCTGTTGATGTTAGTTATAATGATGCAGTAACTGGCTCCAAACAAATTCAGTTACTAGGGTTGAGTGGCAATTACACCCAACTGACTGTTGAAAACCTGCCTGGGCCAAGAGGTTTAGCTATGCTACTAGGCTTAAATTCAATAGCAGGTCCTTGGATAGAAAGCATACAACTTACTAAAGGTGTGGGGTCGGTAGCAAATGGTTTTGAAAGTATAGCAGGACAAATTAATGTAGAATTAAAAAAGCCAGAGACCTCGGAAAAACTATTAGCCAATGTGTATATTAATGATTTTGGAAAAACTGATTTAAATTTAAACTTATCACATAAAATAAATAGCAAGTGGTCAGCAGGCCTATTGTTACATGATAATTTTACCAATAACAACCAACTTGATTTTAATAAGGACGGGTTTAGGGATATGCCCACTGGGAATCAATTTAGCGTGGTTAATAGGTTTAAATTTGATAACAGTAAAGGACTGATGGCACAGTTTGGTATAAAAGCCATGAACGATGACAAAACAGGGGGTGCTACTTTGTTTAATCCTGCCATTCATAAAAATACAACACAGTATTATGGGTTAGGTATTAAAACAGAACGGTATGAATTTTTCGGAAAGTTGGGATATGTTTTTCCTCAACAGCAATATAAAAGTATAGGCATTCAACTTAACGCAATTGACCATAATCAAGATGCTTTTTTTGGATTAACTAATTACAAGGGTAAGCAAGAAACTTTTTATGGTAATTTAATTTACCAATCCATTATCAATTCTACGATACATAAGTTTAGAACCGGCTTAAGTTTTCAATACGATAAATACAATGAGGATTTTAATTTAGTTAATTACCAAAGAAAAGAAATGGTACCGGGTGCCTTTTTCGAATATACCTATACGCCTAATGAACAGTTTAGTGTAGTAGCAGGATTAAGGGGGGACGATAATAACCTTTATGGAGCTTTTGCAACACCCCGCTTAAATATTCGTTACGAGCCAATTAAAGGAACTACCATTCGATTTAGTGCAGGCCGAGGACAAAGGACTGCAAATATTTTTGCCGAAAACAACAGTGTTTTTGTGAGTGCGAGACAAGTAAATATTACAGCTAGTTCGAATACAAATTTGAATGCTTACGGTTTAGCTCCTGAAATTGCGTGGAATAAAGGAATTAGTATTGACCAGAAATTTAAGTTGTTTCAAAATAGTGCCATGCTAAGCGTCGATTATTTTAGAAATGATTTTGAAAATCAAGTGGTAGTGGACTTAGAAGACCCACGTGCGGTAAGTTTTTACAATTTAAATGGTAAATCTTTTTCCAATAGTTTTCAGGCAGAATTAAATATACAGCCAATTACAAAATTTGATATACGAATCGCTTACCGTTACTTTAATGTAATGCAAGACTACAATGGTAAATTACTAGAACGCCCTTTTATAGCAAAAAACCGAGCTTTTCTTAGCCTTGATTATGCGACTGAAAACAGTTGGAAATTTAATTATACCATCACCTATAATGGAAGTAAACGTATAACAAGTACTAAAGAAAACCCGTTAGCGTACCAATTACCTGAATACTCGCCAAGTTATTTTTTAATGAATGCACAAGTGAGTAAAACTACTGGCAAAAAATCACCAATGGATGTTTATGTAGGTGTAGAAAACATTTCAAACATTTTTCAACAAAACGCAATTCAAGCTGCTGCAACCCCATTTAGTCCTTATTTCGACGCATCAATGGTTTGGGGTCCAATTTCTGGGAGAATGTTGTATGTTGGCTGGAGGTTAAAAATTAAGTAATTCGCATTCTAAATCCTTGATTAAAAACAATACTGCTAATGACGACAGTCCTTGACGGAGGTGTGATCAAATAGTACCTTCGAAATATTATTAATAATTAAAATAATTTATCATGGACACGCAAACCGTATCAAAAGAAAGAAGAACCCCAACCATATTCAATGATTTATTCAAACCTTGGGATGAATGGTTTGATAATGGAATATGGTTTAAAACAATGAATATTCCTTCAGTGAATATTAAAGAAGAAAAAGACCAATTTGTTGTTTCACTAGCGGCACCTGGCCTAAAAAGGAGCGACTTTAAAATTAAAGTGGATGAAAACCTCCTTACAATAACTAGCGAAAAAGAACACGAGGAGAAAGTGGAAGACGACAACTATACGCGTAAAGAATTTAGTTATGAATCTTTTACAAGAAGCTTATCGCTTCCTGATGAAATTAAAAAAGATAAGATTGACGCTAAATACGAGGACGGCATTTTAAAAATAACCTTACCTCGTACCGAACAATCAAAAAAACATTTAGAACAGTTTATTCCTGTTAAGTAGCATATCCTGTTTACAGCTTGAAGGCTCTAGAATTAAATATTCTGGAGCCTTTTTAATTTAAATAAGTAGGGTAGTTAG
>CAJATB010000033.1 GCA_903944755.1 uncultured Bacteroidota bacterium | reverse complement strand
ATAACCAATCGATTCTAGAAATTGGATAGTCTCCATTACTTTTTCTTGTCCAATATGCCTTGATTCAATTTCTACAATTATTTTAGGCTTGTATTTTGAAAGTGTTTCTACACCTCCTTTGAAAATATTTAATTCATTACCTTCTACATCAATTTTCAGAAAATCAGGCTTGCAATTATGCACTCCACAATAAGTGTCAAGAGTAGAGGTAGTTACCTTTTCAAATGAGGTAAAGTTAGTATCGTCCTTAGTAGCCGCAATGGTAGCGCCCGGAGAACTTGTTTTGCCAGCTTCTTCTGCAGGCAGGTATAGCTGGGCTTCACCAGCGGTGTTGCTTAATGCTAAATGCTCAAGTGTAACATTGTCCCAATTAAATAAAGCTTTCAATTTTGTGATGTAGTTAAACAAATTCGTCTGTGGCTCAAAAGCGTATACTTTACCGTTTGGCCCCACTTGTTTTTTTATAAAATATAAGTAGCCTGCTTTATGTGCGCCAATATCGAAAACAGTATCCCCTTTTTTAATGGATGCTTTTACGTAAGCAATTTCACCAACATCACTTTGCTGATATTTATAAGCTCTATGAAAAAGTTTAATGAACTGAATTAGTTTATTCATGTTAGGCGGCAGTGTTTTCGTTTTTCCACCATTTGTAAGCTATGTATCCAATAATTGCAAAGGGCATTGCAGCTAGGTATAATACCCCGGCATTAAAACCTTTGCCAGCTTCTTCTCCAATTTGACTTGCAGTTTTGGTACAAATAGAACATTGTCCAAAACCAATAGTTGTTAAGAGTAATAATGTAAATAAAAATGAAAGCTTTTTCATACATGCAAATTTAGCATAAAAAAACCCCGATTCTTCGGGGATCTTTATACAAATTTTAAGCGCTTGCTTTAGTTGTTTTTGCTGCAGTGGTAGCTGCTGCTGGCTTAGGTGCAGTAGTAGCTATTTTGTGTGGTCTGCTTACTCCGAAAGATCCCATGAATCTTTTGCCTTTAGCTGTTTTTTTATCTCCTCTTCCCATGATATTACGTTGTTTAAATAGTGAATAGACTGTAAAAATAAAAAAACCCCTTGAATATTTGACTATTCGAGGGGTTTTATTTCAAATTAATTTAAACTACAACTTGCCGCTCAATTCTTTACCAGCCTTGAAACGTGCAACTTTTTTAGCTTTAATCTTGATTGTTTCACCTGTTTGTGGGTTACGACCAGTTCTTGCAGCACGCTTAGATACTGAGAAAGTACCAAAACCTACTAAAGTTACTTTATCACCTTTTTTCAAAGATTTAGTTACTGCTTCGATAAAAGCGTCTAGAGATGCGTTAGCTTGTGTTTTTGGACAACCAACAGCGTCAGCAATGTGTGCGATCAATTCTGCTTTGTTCATAGATGTGTTTTTTATAGTTTTAAACGATAGGACAAATTTATTGGGTTTTATGAATCAAAAAAATATTTTGCACTATTTTTTTATTTTATTTTTCCACTTAAACCCTTAAATAGTAAGGTTTTCAAGGAAAATGATCTTCCTCATAGGGAATCTCACATTACAGTATAATTACGTAAAGTGTTGATTTTATTGACTTTCGGAAGCATATTTTCTGAAATATAGGCCTATGGCGGCTTTCGCGGCACTAACTATCCACAATCAATTCACAATTTTCATTGTTGTGCTAAAATGAAAGCATTGGTCCCCCCAAATTGCCTGTATTTCCTGTAATAGCTTATTTGCATGTTGTTCAAGGTAATTGTTCAAAAGGCCTTGGTCCGAAGTAAATAATTGTAGCGTATAGGTGGGTGCTTGGTCGGCGGTTACGTCCAATTGGTAGAATTTACTTTCATTAAAACAACCTGTTGCGGAAAAAAGTGGTATTAATTTTGTTTTCATCCACTCTAACCATTGAATTTCTAAAGTAGGCGCAATTTGAAAACTAATGTTTTGAACGTACATGTATTTATTTTTTTATTTCAAGTACAATTGGACAATGATCGCTATGTTTTACCATGGGTAGGATAGTAGCTAATTTAATTGAAGGGGCTAATGCTTCGGTCGTACAGATATAGTCAATCCTCCATCCTTTATTTTGCAACCTTACCGTTGGGAAGCGTTGGCTCCACCAAGAATAGGCACCAGTTACTTCGGGATTTTTTTGTCTAAAGCTATCTACCCATCCATTTGCTAAAAACTGATCCATCCATGCACGTTCTTCAGGTAAAAAACCAGATGATTTTTTATTTCCTTTTGGGTCATGAATATCTATTTCTTTATGAGCAATATTATAATCGCCTAGTACAATTATATTTGGCCTTTCTTTTTTTATTAATTGTATCCATTTATTAAACTCGTTCAACCATTGATATTTATAGGTTTGTCGTTCTTCCCCACTTGTGCCAGATGGAAAATAAGCATTAATAATTGTTAAATCACCAAGGTCTATTCTAACAACACGTCCCTCTGAATCACTCATGGTATGGCCATTGCCATAAAAAATTTCGCTTGGCTTTTTTTTACTAAAAATAGCTACCCCGCTATATCCTTTTTTTTGAGCAGGATACCAGGCAACATGATAGCCCAGGGAAGTAAATAAACTTAGGTCAATGTCAGTAGGTGCAGCTTTGGTTTCTTGCACACAAAACACATCTACCGGATAGTCGGTTAGCCATTCTATTAAACCTTTTTTAATTGCAGCACGAATGCCATTTACATTATAACTAACTATACGCATAAATTATTGGGGCTTAGGAAGGATATTGAAAAATTTCACTACTCGCTATAAGCAGTAATAAGTCAAGTAGTAATGGGTCGGCACTATTTTGGGTTACAACCATTTGTACCGGTTTCTTTTGCCCACCCGTTACTAAAACAATTTTATTATCAAGCAGTATGGTATTTAAATTATTCTCATAATTAAGTTGAATAGTGAAACTATGATTTTTTATTTTTCCTTCAACAACTCTTGAATGTATAATTGGTTGCTTAGCGTAATATGTATTTAGTGCGTATTGTTTAGTAGAATCATAACCGTTATAAATTATATTGGGGTTATAAGCTTTATTTTTTTCCGCTACATTTTCTCGCACACTAAAATTACCAACACTATCATTGCCTTGGTAAATGGTATGCATGGAGTCGGGTAAAAAAACAATTGCATTGCTGGTTCCCGATTCGTCCTTAAGGCCAATATTGTCAAATTCAATAAAGCCTTTAATGGTGTAATCAATATTATTAGTAACATCCCTTAAGGACTGTAATACTTCATAGTACTCGTTGCTATTGGTATTGGACCTGTTTTTCTTTATATAAGTAACTATTTCACTAAATGGATTATTTGCCGACCGGTCTCTTGTGTTTATTTTATTTAGGACGGCAGCTGGAATTCTTAATAAATGACCCCTGTCTTCTTTTGCGAAAGCAAGAAAACCTTTTGAGGTATCAATAATTGTTCTTGGTTGGTTATGAATAAGGGGCATCCAATAATTATCAATTGCATAAGCCATAGGCATTTTGGCTTCTATATAATCTAATTCGCCTGATTGTGTAGAAAGTAAAGAAACGCCTTTTGTGATTGCCTGATATATACTTGTTGGCACACTAGCTGATGTAGTAATTGTATAACCCATTCCCAAGGAATGAATGGGAAGTAAGCCCATTAAAATATTTTTAGCATTTACTTTTTCTTTGTCCTGATTAAAAATGCTACAGCCAATTAGCCAAAAAGAATGCACGCTGTCCTTTTTATTTAATGGGATATTAACTAATTCATTTTTATAAGCGAAATCGGGTGATACCTCGTACAATTCTATATAAGCGTGGTAGGGAACAGTACTACTATTTTCCCAATTGATAACTATTTTCCCCATTTGGTTCAACTTTGTTAATGTCTTTTGAACAAGGGGATAGTTTTTTTCTCTTTGTAAATTTAATTCCGAAAAATAGCCTTTGTCTAGTGCGGCTAATATTGGATTAACATTGCTAGGTAGCTGCCAATAAGTAGCATTTGGGTTTAAGGATGAATACACCTGAATTTGTTCTACTACTAAATTATTTTGCGAAAATCCAATAACATAAGTGCAGGAAATAAAAATTAGTAGACCAACGCGTATCATTTTCTTCATAGCTTTATGATTCATCCAGTTTCAAATTTAGTTAATTTAAAGAACACAACTTCAATATTTATTTTAACTTTATACTATTGAATTTGTTAATTTTTATTATTTATGAACCAGGACTCCAAGACTCCCTTAAAGCGTCGTATTATCCCTGCGGTAAAATCGTACGGGTTAGAAGGTCCTAAATCAAGGCTTCATGAATTAGGTTTTGCTTTAACCATATTTATTCAATTTATAAAGGGATTTAGGGCTTTGCATTTTATTGGGCCATGTATCACTGTTTTCGGATCTGCTAGGTTTAAAGAGGATCATCCTTTTTATATACTTGCTCGGGAAATGGGAAAGCAAATTGCAGCAGCTGGATTTACTACCATGACGGGCGGCGGTCCTGGTATTATGGAAGCGGCCAATAGAGGTGCTTTTGAAAACGGGGGCAAATCAATTGGATGTAATATTAAACTACCTTATGAGCAAGAGCCAAATCCATACGTGCATAGGTCTATCACGATTGATTTATTCTTTGTTCGGAAAGTTTTGTTAGTGAAATACTCCTATGCCTTTGTGATTATGCCAGGCGGCTTTGGAACCCAAGATGAATTTTTTGAAACGCTTACCCTAATACAAACTAAAGTGATTAAAGATTTCCCCATTGTGGTGATGGGGAAAGAATTTTATGAACCATTCCGGCATTGGATGGAACATATGATTGAAGGAGGTACTATTTCACCAGAAGATAAAAATTATATTTTATTCACGGACGACACTCATGAAGCTATCGAGTATATTAAAAGATACATGGGTGCCAATTACAAAGCTAAGCCTCGTAAACGTTTATGGTGGTTGTTTGAAAAAGTATAATTAGTCAATTACTGGTTGTAGCCATCTTGTAATGTATTCTAATGTTTGCTTTTTCCTAATTGTATAGTCTGCAACTTGGTCTTGTCCAATTTTCCCTAATCCAAAATATTGACTTTGTGGGTTTGCAAAATACCATCCACATACACTTGATGCTGGGTACATGGCTAAGCTTTCAGTAAGTGTAATGCCTGTATGCTTTTCGGTTTCCAACAAATTAAATAAAGTATATTTTTCGGTATGGTCTGGGCAAGCCGGGTAACCTGGTGCTGGACGAATCCCCACATAGCTTTCTTTAATTAAGGCTTCGTTATCTAATACTTCGTCTTTAGCGTATCCCCAGAATTCTTTTCTTGTTTTAGTGTGTAAGTATTCTGCAAATGCTTCTGCAAACCTATCTGCTAGTGCTTGTAAAATAATTTTATTATAGTCGTCCAAGTTTTCTTCAAATGCTTTGATATGTTTTTCAATACCATGAATGGTCACCGCAAATGCACCGATATAATCTTCTTTATTTTCTGCAGCCGGACAAATGAAATCGGCCAATGAGTAGTTAGGTTGGCCTGCTGCTTTTACTGCTTGTTGCCTTAAGAAATGAAGTGTAGTGGACTCCTCGTTATTTTTTACAATTACATCATCTCCTATTGCTGTTGCTGGCCAAAAACCTACTGCGCCTTTTGCTGTCAACCATTTTTCTTGCACAATGGTATCAAGTAAAGTGCGCGCGTCAGCATATAATTTGCTAGCTACTTCACCAACAACGCCATCCGTTAATATAGCGGGGAAGTTTCCATGTAATTCCCAAGCAATAAAGAAAGGTTTCCAGTCAATATAATCGACTAGTACCGACAAGTCGGTGATTTCAATAGCCTTGTTGCCAGTAAAACTAGGCTTGGTGACACTAAAGTTGGACCAATCAATTTGCACTTTATTTTTTAAAGCTGTGGCATACGGCAATGATTGCTTAGTTGTTCTTTTCGTATCAAAGTCGGCTTTCAATTGAATGTATGATTTTTCTAATTCAGCAAGAAACGGTTTTTTCTGATCCTTGTTTAATAAGGATCCTGCAACCGTTACACTTCTAGAAGCGTCCAATACATGTATTACTCCATCGCCATACTCAGGGGCTATTTTCACAGCGGTATGCATTCTTGAAGTAGTAGCACCACCAATCATTAATGGAATGTTCATGCCACGACGCTTCATTTCTTTTGCAATGTGTACCATCTCGTCTAATGATGGAGTAATTAATCCGCTTAGTCCAATAATGTCCACCTGGTGTTTCACGGCTTCTGCTAAAATTTTATCAGCAGGCACCATTACACCAATATCTATAATTTCATATCCATTACATCCTAATACTACTCCCACAATATTTTTACCAATATCATGCACATCACCTTTTACAGTGGCTAATAATATTTTTGCTGGTCCTTTAGTTGCGCCATTCGGGCTTGTTGATGCTAATTTTAACCTTTCTTTTTCTGCCTCAATAAAAGGGGTTAATACTGCAACGCTTTTCTTCATTACACGCGCACTTTTTACTACTTGTGGCAAAAACATTTTACCTGCTCCAAATAAATCACCCACTTGATTCATACCCGCCATTAGTGGACCTTCAATCACTTCTAGTGGAGCACTATATTTCAATCTTGCTTCTTCCGTATCTGCATCTATAAAATCAGTAATGCCGTTGATCAATGAATGTGCTAACCTTTCTTCCACAGTGCCTTCGCGCCAAGCTGCACTTTTTACTTCTACTTTTCCTTTTGCTTTTACAGTTTCGGCATATTGTATCAAGGCCTCGGTTGCTTCGTTATTGTCGTTGTTTCTGTTTAAAATAACATCCTCACATAAATTTCTTAAAACGGGTTCAATCTCGTCATATACTTCTAGCTGTCCCGCATTTACAATACCCATATCCATACCTGCATTCACTGCATGGAATAAGAATACTGCATGAATTGCTTCTCTTACGGCATCATTCCCGCGGAATGAAAAGGATACATTGGATACACCACCACTTACTTTAGCTAAAGGCATTCTTTGTTTAATCACACGCGTTGCTTCGATAAAATCGACTGCATAATTATTATGTTCTTCAATACCTGTGGCAACAGCAAAAATATTAGGATCAAAAATAATATCCTGAGGATCAAATCCAACTTGTTCTACCAATATTTTATAAGCACGACTACATATTTCAATTTTTCTTTCTTTCGTATCTGCTTGTCCCACTTCATCAAATGCCATAACAATTACTGCAGCGCCGTATGCTTTGCAGATATAAGCTTGCTCAATGAACTTAGCTTCTCCTTCCTTCATGGAGATAGAATTCACAATACACTTTCCTTGTACGCATTTTAATCCTGCTTCAATGATTTCAAATTTTGAACTGTCAATCATTATAGGAATACGTGCAATGTCGGGTTCGCTTTGCATTAAATTTAAAAAAGTAGTCATTGCCTTAACACCTTCCAATAAGGCATCGTCCATATTTACATCAATCACCTGTGCACCACTTTCTACTTGCTGACGTGCAACGGATAGGGCTTCTTCGTATAAATTTTCTCGAATTAAGCGCGCAAATTTCTTAGATCCTGTCACGTTGGTTCTTTCTCCTACGTTCACGAAATTTGTTTCGGGACGAATCACTAGTGGTTCTAATCCAGCTAGTCTCAAATAAGGCTTAATATGTATTATTTCTTCGCTCATAATGTTAGATAGTTGTGTCAACAATAGGTAAGGCCCTTGGCGTAATATTTTTTACATTGTCCGCCATATGTTTAATGTGGTCAGGAGTAGTGCCGCAACAGCCACCTACTATATTTACAAATTTATTCTTGGCCCACTCTTCAATAAAGTGCGCTGTTTGGTGTGGTTCTTCATCATACTCACCCATAGCGTTTGGTAAACCTGCATTAGGGTATGCCGAAGTATAGCAAACTGCAATTTGTGAAAGCTCCTCAATATGGCTTCTCATTTCTTGCGCACCCAAGGCACAGTTCAAGCCAACACTTAGTGGTTTAGCATGTTCGATGGACGTATAAAAGGCTTCTAAGGTTTGACCACTTAAAGTACGACCCGATGCATCGGTAATCGTGCCACTTATCATCATAGGTAATTCTGGCTTTCCTGCTTTTCTAAAAAATTCTTTAACAGCAAATATGGCTGCTTTTGCATTTAACGTATCAAAAATGGTTTCTATTAAAATCACATCTACGCCACCATCTACCAATCCTTTAATTTGTTCAGTATAGGAAATAACTACTTCGTCAAAAGTAACGGCACGGAAGCCCGGATTGTTTACATCCGGAGATAAACTCAATGTTTTATTCAATGGTCCAATAGAACCAGCTACATATTTATCTTTTGCATTTGGATGCTTTGATTTGTATTGCGTAATAGCGTCCTTCGCACATTTTGCTGCAGCGATATTTAATTCATATGCCAATGCCTGCATATCATAGTCAGCCATTGCAATGGAAGTACTGCTAAACGTATTTGTTTCAATAATATCTGCACCTGCTTCTAAATATTGTAAATGTATACCTGTAATAATGGCGGGCTGGGTAATACATAATAAGTCGTTGTTGCCCTTCACATCACTTGGCCAATCCGCAAAACGGCTACCTCGGTAATCTTGTTCGGTTAATTTATGACGTTGAATCATAGTGCCCATGGCACCATCTATAACTAAAATTCGCTCTTTAAGCGCGGCTTGAATGGACATAATACTACATTATTTTTTAATGCGTCATCCAAACAGAAAAAGAAATAGGGGGGCGATAATTGTATCGTTTATTAGTTCTTTTTCCTTTCGGATGGCAGGTTGAACAATAAACAAATCCCCTGCAATGCGGAGCAAAGGTAATGTACAAATAGTTTTTAGCCAAATTATGCTAAAAGAGACCCTTACGATACAAGGTAATTTTATTGGTAGGTGGCAGTTACTTCAATATCAATTTTGTCTGCAACCATTTTTATCAATATTCCGCCGATTTTAAAGTCCTTTAAAGCAACCGTGAATTTAGCAGTTGCTTTAGGAACACCTCCCTTAATTTCAATTAAGCCATTGGTTTGCACTGCCTTATTTACCCCATGCACTTGCATGTTTCCCGCAACTGTGACTGGGTAAATACCCTCTTTATTAAAATTGATACTATTGAAATTGGTGATTTTGCCATTGAATAAGGCACGAGGAAATTTGTCACTTTCAACATATTCTTCATTAAAGTGTTTCTGCATTGTCTCCATATCAAATTTAAATCCCGTCATAAGCATTATGAAACTTAGGTCCCCATTAGCTTGTAGGCGACTCACTGCATCATTATTTACTGCGTCAATGTCCTTGTCGTCCACTGCTATAAAACGAACTTGTGCTTTACTAGTGCTATAATTTTTTTGTGCGGACAATTGAGTTACTACAAGGCCCAAAATAAATAGTGTGCATATTAATTTTTTCATAGTCAATGTTTGAACATTAAAATTATACTATTGTTTTGAAACTTCCTATTTTATGTATTGTTGGATTGGCTGCCTATTTGAAATACTCTTCCCAAGTGTCATTTCATCAGCATATTCCAATTCCCCTCCAAAAGCAATCCCGCGTGCGATAGTGGTCACTTTGCAATGCACATTGGCGAGTTTCTTTTGAATATAATAAATGGTGGTATCTCCTTGAATAGTAGGGTTTAGTGCAAAAATCAGCTCACTTACTTCTTCTTTTTTAACGCGTTCAATTAATGAATCAATTGTCAATTGTTCTGGGCCAATGCCGTCCAAAGGCGATATAATCCCTCCCAAAACATGGTAAGTCCCATTATATTGTTGTGTATTTTCAATAGCGATTACATCCCTAATATTCTCGACAACACAAATAACATTTTTTTGCCTTGATGTGTTAGCGCAAATAGAACAAATTTTGCCATCACTGATATTGTAACAGTTTTGACAAAATTGTATTTCCTTGCGCATTTTCATTAAGGTTTCTCCAAATTGATTGGTGACTTCAGTTTCTTGTTTTAGTAAATGCAATACCAAGCGCAAGGCCGTTTTTTTGCCAATGCCGGGTAGTTTGGAAAATTCAGCCACCGCATTTTCTAACAAGGAAGAAGGTAATTGCATAATTGAAAGTAGAAAGGTAAAATTACTTATTAATGGTCAAATTTAATTCATTCTCCCAATTAGGTTTTATAAGTAGGTTGTCTTTTAAGACATGAACAATTTCAGGTTGTATTTTTAACGTATCATATTTGCCAGTATCCCATATTCCATTCCCGTTGCGATCCTCTAAGATTTTCAATGTATACTCATTAGGGGGTAATAACGGGATAGTTAATAAATTCTTAATTATAGGGTAACTAAATAAAATTTTATCGTCCTTTGTTAATAATAAAATAGGGTTTGCAAATTGTTGATACCCTGTAATCCTTATTAAGCTAGCACCATAAGCCGAAGTTGATTTTGTAATAAAGCGAAGGGTATCAGACTTTGCTAAAGTGTTTTTTAAAGAATCATTTATACTATTTTTTGGTACAATTAAGTGCATTTTGGTTTGTTCTACCCAAGGGTATTCAATGGTGATTTTTTGTTTGGTGCTACTGTCCAATATTATTTTATAGCCTGCTACTGGAAGGTTATTGGTATCGCAAAGCTGGATAGGAAAACTATCATTTAGTTGAATAGGCGTTTCGAACGTTAGGCTAAGGGGAATTAATAAATCCTGGTCAAGACCTTCTAAACTTTTGTTGTACTTAATGGCGGTAACTGTTTGCTTGGTATCTTTTTTGCCACTTACTAAAGGAGTCGATTTTTTCTTTTCGGTTTTTTTATACGCTTGAAAGGCATATAATTTAATTGCATCTTTTTGTGTAGTAGTATTTATGGCAGTATCCGCAAAGGCAAATAACTTAGTACTATCGTCATATTTTTTAGTAAAATCGTTTGGTAACACGAAAATATTGAAGGCGCTATTTGGTAAAAAACGAAACTTGAATTTGCCATTCTTATTTAACCTGGTGTAATAAAGGGGCTTGTTTTTAAAGATAGCAGTATCAGTCCCTGCTGGGTGAAGTACTACAAGCAAAGTACTGTCAACGAGGCCTGTTTCAGCAAGTTGAATGGTGCCTTCTAAACTGCCTGTGTCAAGTTTGTCTCCTGTACTAAATGCATAGGTGTAATTTTCGGCAATATTTCCTTCATTTACATCCTTAATCGAATTCCCAAATTGTAAACTATAGGTAGTATTGGCTAATAGTGTATCGGAAATCCTAATTCTTAACACATTTAACTTTGAACTTATTAGGGGGTTGTTCTTTAAGCTGGGTGCAACAATCACATTTTCTTGGATAGAAGTTGTTGTTATATATTCATCAAATGCCAACCATATTTCCTTTGGCTGTACATTAATAGCTGAGTCCTTAGGTTTTGCAACTAGTAAATAAGGGGGAATACTGTCCCTTGGGCCACCACTAGGGGGCACAATATTGGCACAGCTAACCAGTGATTGTACAAGGCATATAGCTAGTAAACTTCTTAATGATAGTCCGAACAAAGAAGATAATTTAATCATGATTGCAAACTTACTTGTTTCTATTAATAACCCTTTATAAAATAAGGGTATTCTTAATCCATTTCTTCAAAGTCGTTACTTGGTATTTCATGTAATGCGACAGCTAATTCGTTGCTTTTTACAAAATTACACCAATGGCATTCTGGCTTTCCACAGCCTATGTAAAAATCCTTTGCTTGAATTTTAGCCCACACTTCTTTTACCTGCTGACTCACTGTAGTAATATCGGCTTCTTGGATGGGGACTACAATTTTTTCAAACTCCTTTTTCTTATTTGGTTCAATGAAATCAAATTCAGCTTTCTCCACTTCCCAGTTTTTTGGATGACCTCTTAAAAGGATTTTATAAAATACAGCCTGTCTCCAATAATCACCCCCTAAAGGATTCTTTTCGTTGGGAGGGAGTAGCTTTTCTTTTGCATTTTCTACACTTCCTGTTTTGTAGTCAATTACCACTACTTGTTTGCCGTTGAATTCTATTTTATCAATAGCTCCTTTTAAGGGGATACCTTGTAATATTACATTGTTGATTCTGTATTCGGTAGTGACTACTTTATTCCAGTCATTAATATAGTTATCGTAGTAATTGTTCAATACCATTTCTCCCTGTTCCTTTCTATTTTTGAATTCCACTTGCGTGAAAGCCTCTCTGTGCCTATTCATGTAGTGGAAAAAGTCCTGGACTAAATCCTGCTTGTCTGGGAATTCATTGTTGTTGTCTTGCATTTTTCGGAAGAATCGTTGCAAGGCATCATGTATGGCCGAACCGAAAGTGGTCGCTTCAGATTTCCCCGACGGCACGCGAATTAAACTATTATAATAAAAATGCAATGGGCATTTTAGGTAATTGTTTAAAGCCGTTACGTTCATTATAAACTTTTCCACTTTTGGCCCGATAAAATCAGCTTCTAATTGTTGTATCTCGGGCTGTGGTGCAGTTTGTAAACGTAAAAACTTGTAAGTAGTGCTTATTTCTTCTGAAACCGTTTTGGTTTGTATTTTTTGTTCATCTCCTTCTAGCAACTCAATAATGAATTGGCTAGGTTCTGCTTCTTTCCCGTCGGCACGAAACTGACTATAAGATACCTGTAAATATTTTTTTGCTCTTGTAATAGCCACATAAAATAGGCGACGTAGTTCTTCTTTGTCGTCGGCATTTTCTAAAGAAGTTAATACGGTGTCTGGTAACTTATACCCTGTATTATTTGAACTTCTTTTCTTCTCCCAATAATGAGCGTTGGTTCCTGCAACAAACACGTATTCGAATTCTAGGCCTTTACTACCATGTGTGGTTAATAAATTCACACCACTTTCATTTCCAGTAGTAATAGGTAGTGGCATACGTATTGCCTCCCTTTGCATTAATTTAAGCATATCAACTAAATCACTTAGTCCCATTTTGGCATTCCGGTGGGTCTCTTCTTTTATAAAATCAAAGAAGTGTGTTACTACGTCTAACTCATATGCCTTGTCATCCGCTTTTAAGATGCTTTGGATAATACCCGTTTTCTGCAATAACTGCTCCACTAAATTCAATAAAGTCACATTGTGCACTTGTGCAATTAAGTCTTCTAAAACGCTCATTGCTTTCGCTACTTCCGTTAATCCCCCTTGGCTAAACAAATCGGTTTGTACTTCCTGTGTTTTTTCTACCAATACTTTGCGGTAGGAGTTGCCAGCAGTGCCGTACTTGGCCTGATTTGCTTCAAATGTTAATTTGGCAATTGTAATAGGGGAAATATGCCACCATTTAAAATGCAAAATTTCAAATAAAATATTCGCTCCTTCATATGGCTGGTCTAACTCACATGCTAAATAGTCTAGTACTTTTATTATTTGTTGAATAAGTACTTGGTCAAATAAATTCGCAGTACGTTTCGTGTAAATGGGTACATTTTTTTGTCTTAAAAAATGTGCAATTTCTTCGCCATATTTATTTTCTTTAAATAGTACTGCAATATTTTTTGGCGCAATACCCTTTTCTATTAATTGTACAATCTGTTCTGCAATGTCAATCATTTCCGCTTGCGGCTCGTTATACTTTACAATTTGCGGCTCGCTTGAATTAACTTGGTTATCCGCTAAAGCGGCTATTAATTTCTTTTCTAATCCTACTATTTTATTTACTAAACGTTCTTGGTTGTTGTTAATTAATAGGGTAGATGCGTCAAGAATTGGCTGTGTGGAACGATAGTTGTTTTCTAATACAATATTCAAAATTTCATTTGCGTATTGAGTTTGAAAATGCAACATATTTTCGACGTTGGCTCCTTGAAACCTAAATATACTTTGGTCGTCATCACCTACTACAAATAAATTCGGCTGGTCCCAATAGTTAACTAGCAATTGTACTAGTTCGTTTTGTGTGCCACTTGTATCTTGAAATTCATCTACTAGAATATATAAAAAACGTTCTTGGTATTGCGCAAGTAAATTTTTATTTTCTTTAAAGGCTTTAATCACCCAGTTAATCATATCGTCAAAGTCATACCTATTGTGGTCCCGCATTAATTGTTGGTAATTGTCAAATTCTTTTACAGCAGCAATTAGTTTTTCCATTTTCTCCATTTCGGCGTCGACTAATGCTTGTTTGACCGAACCAGCCTCAAATTGTTTTGTTTTGCGTTTGTACAAGAATGCTTCTCTTGTAGGAATCTCAAGCATATACCTGGTAACCCTTTCTACTAAATAAGGCACTGTCCAGCCT
>CAJATB010000032.1 GCA_903944755.1 uncultured Bacteroidota bacterium | reverse complement strand
GGTAATGCAGGACAAAGTAGTTATGCTGCTAGCAAAGCCGGTATTATTGGTTTTACAAAATCTATTGCACTTGAATTAGGAAGTCGCAATATTAGATGTAATGCAATTGCGCCTGGATTTGTTGAGACCGACATGACACATTATTTAAACGAAGGCGAAGCGGGTAAAGCCTTTTTAGAGAAAATTCCATTGGGCCGTTTTGGTAAAGCTGAAGAAATTGCAAATACTACTTTGTTTTTAGCAAGTGATATGAGTAGTTATGTTACAGGACAAGTTATTAGCGCTTGTGGTGGATTGAATATTTAATATCAAAATACCTGCTATAAAAAAAGGATCAAAGTAAATTTTACTTTGATCCTTTTTTGTGTAAGTACTTATCTTAAATTCTTTCGTCTATTTCTTTTTTCAGGTCGGCATAAATACTTTCTATGGTGCCTTCTCCTTTAACATGCACTACTTTATTAAACTGCGCATAATAGGTAGCTACAGCGGTTGTTTTATCGTGGTACTCCTTTATTCTTGCACGAATAATATCCTCATTAATGTCATCGCTTCTACCTGATGTAGCGCCTCGTCCTAGTAACCTTTTTACTAATTCTTCTTCGCTTACTTCTAATGCTAAAACAATATTTATCTCGCTTGCTTTTTCTTTTAATAATGCATCTAATGCAACACATTGTGCTGTTGTACGCGGAAAGCCGTCAAATAAAAAGCCTTTCGCTTCGGGATGTGCATCTATAAAATTGCCTACCATGCCTATTACTACCTGATCGGGTACTAATTGTCCCTGGTCCATTAATCTTTTTGCTTCTAGGCCCAATGTTGTTTGATTGGTAATTTCCGTTCTTAATAAATTTCCTGTTGAAAGGTGCTGCAAACCATACGCTGCAATAATGTTTTCACTCTGGGTTCCTTTGCCACTGCCCGGAGGGCCAAACAAGATTAAATTAAACATAGATAAAGATTGACTACAAAGATACAGAACTAGCGAATAATATTGTAGAAGGAATTTGCAAAGACTGAACAATATTTATGAATACTTGTTAGTATTTTTATGAAGTATATGAAACACCCAATCCAATTTATTTACCTACTACTTTTAATTAGCACAACAGCTTGTGCCCAAGGACCAAAAAAAGGCAACCAAACCATATTAGCTATGCAAGACAAAAAAAACACCTACTATAATCCGAACAGCAAGGAGCCGCTTGCAATACCAGATAGCCTTTGGAAGCAAATTTTAAGCCCGGAAATATATCAAGTGGCACGAGAAAAAGGCACCGAACGCCCTTTTACTAGCCCCTTTGAAACGTCAAAAGAAGTGGGCACTTACCATTGTGTGGCCTGCGGCAATGCCCTGTTTCAAAGCAACACTAAATTTGATAGTGGCTGTGGCTGGCCTAGCTTTTTTGACCCTATTACAAAAAGTGCACTTATTTATACACCCGATAACACCCATGGCATGAACAGGACCGAGGTGCAATGTGGAAAATGCAAGGCGCATTTAGGCCATGTTTTTGAAGACGGCCCTCCTCCAACTGGGTTACGTTATTGTATTAATGGTGTTGTACTTGCTTTGGAGAAAAAATAACCGAAGCTTTTTATCCTCCCCCTTATTTACCAAAAGAGCCCCGATTATAAAATCGGGGCTCTTTAACTTTAACTATAAACTATTATTATTTCAAAACTAATAACCAGGGTTTTGTTTCAAGTTTGGATTCGCGTCTATTTCCAATTGAGGGATTGGATAAATCCAACGATTCTGATTACACTTACTATAGTCCATTTTAACAGCTGGTCCTGCATTACCTCCAACACATGTATAAGTAACTTCATTCAACGCAAGCATTGTTGTAGTAGCAACTCCCGCTCTAACTAAGTCATCCCAACGTTGTGCCTCAAAAGCTAATTCTAACCTTCTTTCGTTTAAGATAGCTGTTTTAGCTTCTGCTTTGCTCATTGAAGTTGACAATGCAGCTAAACCAGCTCTTGTGCGAATAGTGTTCAAAGTTGTTATTGCGGCCGCGGTTGCACCAGTTTCGTTTTGTGCTTCTGCTTTTAATAAAACAATGTCTCCTAAACGCAAGAAGTAATAGTTATCACCACTTGCCCATCCACCTGCATGTTTTGCTTTGTAATTAAATGGAATGCCAACTGTAGGATCTTGACATGGATTCCAGTTTTCGTCAGGCCATGCAATTGGATCACCATTAGCATCCTTCTTCATAAAAATAATGTTTGCATTTTTACGAACGTTATCTCCTTGAGCATCAAATGCTGCTACTAGGTTCTTAGAAGGAACACAATATTTTTGCCACCCGTCTT
Organism: uncultured Bacteroidota bacterium; assembly: GCA_903944755.1. Classification (GTDB taxonomy): domain Bacteria; phylum Bacteroidota; class Bacteroidia; order Chitinophagales; family Chitinophagaceae; genus Sediminibacterium. Next base: position 3,431 of record CAJATB010000032.1, on the reverse strand, counting down.
CTGGTGCTAAATAAAGTTGAATGCCCCAGCTAGAGGCTGACCAGTTTCCTTCCTCATAAGGAACTTCTAAAATAGATTCTGCATTATAATCATGCGCACCATCGAAAAGATGATCATAACTAGCTAATAAAGAATAACCACCAGCGCCAGTAATTACGGCATTCGTATATTTTAATACTTCGGTATAATCCCTGTCTGTTCTTTGTGCCCAAGCTTTTGCTAGCAATGCATTAGCAGCGCCTTTAGTCGCGCGCACTTTGCTTACAGAACCTGTTGAATAAGCATCCGGAAGGTTAGCGACTGCTACTAATAAATCAGCATTGATTTGATCATACACTTCTTTTTCTGTAGCCCTCGCTTTACGCGTAGAAGTAGGGTTAGCTGTATTTGACTGTAACTCCAATGGAACGCCACCATACAATTTAACCAATTGAAAATAATGGTATGCGCGTAAAAAACTTGCTTCACCAATTATTTGTTTTCTTCTATCTGCAGTTAATGCTGGGTCAGTTACTTCTGCAATTTTATTCAAGAGAATATTTGCCCTGGCAATACCCTTGTATAAATTACCCCAGTTTACATAGTTATGTGAATTGCTAGCCGGTAAATTGAAGCGGTCATAGTCGAAAAAAGTTTCTTCATTGTTGCCACCAGGATAGGCGTTGTCGGACCTCACTTCACTCATCATTATATACTCCCACTGATAATAATCGGTGCCGTAAAATATGTTATAACAACCCGTTAAAACACTTTCAATATCGTTAGCAGTTGAATAAGAATTACCTGTTGTTAAGGATGTTTTAGGCTTATCGTCTAAGAATTTCTCGCACGATAAGGAAACCATTGATATAGATAATACCAGAAGGCTTTTATATAGAATATTTTTTTTCATGTTTTTGTCGATTTAAGAATTAAAATGAAATATTTAAACCAAATACAAACTCTCTAGCTTGAGGATATGTTCCAAAATCCACACCAGGAGCCGTGTTCTGATTTCTTGCAGACTGGCTCTTATTACTAAATGCACTTACTTCTGGGTCGAAGCCACTGTATTTAGTGAATGTAAGCAGGTTTTCTGCTGTTAAATAAATCAAACAACGACTAACTTTCAACTTGTTTAAAGTAGGCGACTTTACGTTATAACTTAATGTCAACGACTTTAACCTTAAGTAAGAACCGTCCTCAATAAAACGAGACGACGGTGTTGAGTTAACTACATTATTTGGTGTTGACTTAGGAATGCTAGTAATATCACCTGCATGCTTCCACCTATTTAAAACACTTGCCGACTGATTCATAATTAAAGACATAGATTCAGACAATACGCGTGTGCCATTAAATATTTGATTGCCTTGTACACCTTGTAAAAATAAATCTAATGACCAGTTTTTATAACGGAACGAGTTGCTAAATCCATATATGAATTGCGGATTAGCGTCACCAATTATACCTACGCTATCGGCACCACTTGCATTTTTCAAAAAGTCAATCATGCCCGTTGCAGGGTCAACACCTTTTGAAATTTTTCCAAAGAACGAACCCAATGGTTTTCCTTCTTGTACAATTGCAGTATTAAAATCACTACCAGCCGGGTTAATGGTACCCGTCTTTAATGTACTTCCAACAATGTCAATTACTTTGTTTTTGTTAAATGAAATATTGAAGTCGGAATTCCAAACGAAATTAGAACTTACTATATTTTTCGTGCTAATCTGAAATTCAAAACCTTTGTTTTCCATGCTACCCGCATTTTGCAATGCACTCGAGAAACCAGTACTTGTAGGCATTGGCACGCTTAACAGCATGTCATTTGTTTTCTTCTCGTAATAATCGGCTGTAAACATTACACGATTATTTAAGAATGCTACATCAATACCAATATCTAACTGTGTTGTTTTTTCCCAACGCAGGTCGGTGTTTTCAATAGTTGTTGGAATATAAGCAGTGTTCATATTTCCGCCGATAATATATTTCTGCATTGTATCAACAATACCATACCAGGCATAGGGTTGTGCACGGTCGTTACCAACAATACCCCAGCCAGCACGTAACTTAAATTCGCTAATGCCCTTTATGTTTTTAAAGAAACTTTCTTTGGACAATCTCCAGCCTCCTGAAAAAGAAGGGAAATAACCCCATTTATTTTTTGCAGAAAACTGGCCTGAACCATCTGCTCTAAAATTACTTGTGATATAATATTTATCATCAAATACATAGTTCAAACGACCGATAAAGGATTGGTGAGATTTTTGAACATAGTAAGGTGTAGGTACGGATTTTATTTTACCGTCGTCTACATTTTGGCTTGTGCCAGCAGCAGTAAAGTCACGTGACGACTTGTATAAGTTATCCGTTTCTTCTCTTGAAACAATATAACCGGCTAAAGCGCTTACATTATGTTGTTTAATTACCTTATTGTAATTTGCTGTATTTTCAGAAATCCAATATTTATACTTGTACGTATTTTCACTTGCTAATCCAGCACTTGATTTACCATACCTTGTTTGAACAGCGTCTTGAAAAGAAGTATATTTTCCTTCTGAATTTTCTGCACCAAATAAACTTTTTATTTTTAATCCTTTTAGTAATTCTGCTTCAGCATAAACATTACCAAATAATCTGCTGTTTTTGTTTAAATGATCGGGTTGGTATACAGTTGAAACCGGGTTTTCTAAGTCATTAATGAAAGGGCTTCTTGCATACATGGCAGGATTCTCCGCATCTCTAATTCCTATATTAGGAATAGATGTATACAATCTTGTAATTACACCATTTCTGTTATTCTCAGAAACATCAATGTCTGTTACATTATCATATGAAACGCTTGTTCCTAATTTAATTGCTTTGCTTAATTGATGGTCTATGTTTGCTTTTAATGTAGTACGCTTCAAGCTATTGTTTAATACAATACCGTTTTGGTCATTAAAAGATCCTGATACATAATAAGTGGTTTTTTCATTTCCGCCAGTTGCAGACAATTGGTGGTTTTGAGAAATTGCATTTCTGAATATCTCGTCCTGCCAGTTGGTGTTTGCTGTTAACTTTGACCAGTCGGTTGAGCCTCCCATTTCAGTTGCTAGGTCCTTAAACTGACTTGCATTAAGCACGTCCATTTTCTTCCATGCACTTGAAACTGTTGCAGTAGCGTTATAGGTTAATTTTAACTTTTGATTTTTACCTCTCTTAGTAGTAATTAACACAACACCATTCGCACCACTACTTCCAAAAATAGCTGCAGAAGAAGCGTCTTTTAATATGGTGATACTTTCGATATCGGCAGGATTAATTTCACTTGTATTATAAGTTGGAACACCATCCACCATATATAATGGATCACTACCGGATGTGATGGAAGAAGTACCACGAACACGTATACTAAATCCTGCTTGTGGCTGACCCGAAGACCTAATTACTTGAACGCCAGAAGCCTT
>CAJATB010000031.1 GCA_903944755.1 uncultured Bacteroidota bacterium | reverse complement strand
TTTCACAAGGCATTGGAGATATAAGAATCACTGCTTATAAATGGATCATTGCACCTAAGCCAGGTGCTAAGGGTAATTTACTAGGAGGCATTGGTCTTAAAATGCCAACAGGTAATTATAAAGCAGTTGATGTGTATCATTATAAATTAGGCAGTTCTATTTTAACAAGAAAAGGACCAGTGGACCAATCTATACAACTAGGTGATGGTGGCTGGGGAATTAGTTCCGAAATAAATGGGTTTAGAGAATTGAATAAGACATGGAGTTTATACGGTAACGCTTACTATTTAATAAATCCTAAAGGAAATAATGGCGTGAGTACTGCTCGTGGTGGATCAGCTAGTGCAACCGCAATAAAATACACATCTGATGTCATGAGTGTTCCGGATCAATACTTAGTTAGGGCTGGTGCTAATTGGACAAAAAATACACTTACCTTATCTATGGGTGCACGGTATGAATGTATTCCTGCATTTGATTTAATTGGGGATAATACTGGCTTTAGAAGACCAGGTACTGTAATTACTGCTGAACCTGGAGTAAACTATCAGTATAAAAAAATAAATATTTACTGCTACACACCCATTTCAATTTTCAGAGAGCGCAATCAAAGCTATCCTGATATCTTAAAAACATTAGACACTAAAGTTTTTTCAAGGGGTGATGCTGCATTTGCTGATTATAGCATTAGCCTTGGAATTGGCTATAGGTTTTAAATAAACTATTTAGCACGCTGCTAATGCACATTAATGATTTGTGCTAAAAATAACAGTTGCAAAATTCAAGCATTAGGGTTTATTACTCCACTAGTACAAAATCACCCTGAACAACCGATTTGCATGGGGATTCTTTTTCACATCCCAAAAATAAAAACAAAACTACAAGTACTAAATGCACTTAGATGTACCTAGAAGCTAATGTAAGTAATTGGTTTTCTGAATTCAGAAAGGGATTAGACCTTCAACTCAAATAAACTAACTGCTGCATTATGGTAGTGTTGAGGTAATCCTTTGGTATTAGTCAATTGAAAAAGACCTAGGAATTCAAAACCGCAAGCAGTATAGTGTTCTATTAACTTAAGATTCTCTCCTACTGTGTCCATGCGAACAAAAATCTTACCATGCTGAGTTGCATAATTTTTAGCCCATTCTACAATTTTTTTTACTAGTCCTTTACCTCTAAAATTAGGATTAGTAGTTATCCTATGAATGTAAACTGAGGGGTCCATATCCTTGTTTTCCCAAATCAAAGGATCGGAAAAAGTAGTAGCCCAAATACACGCAACCTCTCCATCAATTATCATTTTCCATTGCATATGCTCTTCAATTTCATTTACAACCATTTGCCTATCAAACGCTGGCCAATGACTAATGAACCTTTCTTTTTGGTATTCAGTTGCAGACTTGTAAAGCGCTAGTATAAAATCCAAATCTTCAATTGAACTATTTTGTATTTCCATGATTAACTTACTTTTTTTTGGTAAAAATAATTAAATTACAGTTCAATTATTATAAATATGTCTGCTAGTAATACATTTGATGCAATCGTAATTGGATCTGGAATTAGTGGCGGATGGGCTGCGAAGGAACTTTGTGAAAAAGGGTTAAAAACCTTGGTTTTAGAAAGAGGGGAAGATGTCGTGCATTTAAAAGACTATCCAACAGCAACAAAAAATCCTTGGGACTTTGCTCACAGAGGTCAAAAAACACAACTGCTTACAAAAAATAATCCCGTAGTAAGCAAATGCTATGCCTACAATGAAACCTCGGAGCATTTTTTTGTAAAAGACAACGAGCATCCTTATATACAAGAAAAACCATACGATTGGATTCGGGGCTACCAAGTTGGAGGTAAATCATTGTTGTGGGCAAGGCAAACGCAAAGATGGAGTAAATATGATTTTGAAGGACCTGCTCGAGATGGCTTTGGAGATTGGCCTATTCGCTATACTGATATTGAAAACTGGTATACCCATGTAGAATTATTTGCAGGGATTAGTGGTAATTATGATAAGCTAGATACATTGCCCGATGGTTCATTTTTGCCGGCTTGGGAAATGAACAGTGTAGAAATGAAAATGCAAAGCAATATCATGAAAAAGTTTTCTGATCGTCATGTAGTACAAGGTAGATGCGCTCACTTAACGGTACCTCAGCCTATTCATATAGAACAAGGAAGACAACAATGTCAAGCGCGTTCATTATGTGAAAGAGGATGCCCGTTTGGTGGCTATTTTAGCTCTAATGCCTCCACCATTCCTTGGGCTCAGAAAACAGGAAACTTAACGCTTCAGCCAAACTCGGTTGTACATTCAATTATTTATGATGAAATTCAACAAAAAGCTACAGGTGTTCAAGTTATTGATAGGGTTACCAAAAAAGCAACAGCATATTATGCTAAAATAATTTTTGTGAACGCCTCCACTTTAAATACAAATTTAATTTTACTTAATTCCACATCAAAACGCTTCCCCAACGGACTGGGCAATGATAGTGGCTTATTGGGAAAATATATTGCCTTCCATAATTATCGTGGAAATTTATCGGCCACCATGGACGGCAATCTAGATAAATATTATTATGGTCGTAGGCCTACACAGCCTATGATGCCAAATTTTAGAAACGTACACAAACAAGAAACCGATTTTCAAAGGGGTTATATGGTTTTCTTTGGAGCTGTTAGGCCTGCAGCAGCAGTCGAAGGTATTGGAGCCGAGTTTAAAGAACAAAGCACCGAACCAGGAGGTTGGAGTATTTCTATGATGATGCAAGGGGAAACCATTCCTAAGGAATCCAATCATGTAAGATTAAGCCCCGATCAAAAAGACGAGTGGGGTATTCCTCAATTAATTACTTCTGTTGGTTATGATGAGAATGACGAAAGATTGCTAAAAGATTTTTTACAAGTAGGTAGTGAATTATTAGATGCAGCTGGTTGTAAAAATATTCGTTCAATGGATAGCAAGCAGGCACCGGGTTTAGACATTCATGAAATGGGTGGCGTGCGCATGGGTAATGACCCAAAAACTTCTTTATTAAATAAGTGGAATCAAATGCATCATTGTAAGAATGTATTTGTTACAGATGGTGCTTGTATGGCCAGCACAAGTACTCAAAATCCTTCCTTAACTTTTATGGCCATTACAGCTAGGGCGGCGAACTATGCAGTCGAGGCATTAAAAAAAGGAGCATTATAATATTTTATACTTGTTTTTTAATCACTATTGTTTATGGATAAGTACTCAGATGATGTAAAGGAAAAAATAAGGAAACTAAATAAATTTATTCTAATTATTTTATGCCTTGTTTCAAATCCACTTATTGCACAAGTAACTAAAAAAGTAGTACATACCGATGTGTTAGTAGTGGGTGGTTCTGCAAGTGGTATAGCTGCTGGTATACAAGCTGCACGTATGGGCGTTGCTACTATAATTGTTGAACCAACTACCTGGTTAGGTGGTATGATTACTGCTGCTGGTGTTTCTGCTTTTGATGGGAATCATTTACTTCCTGCTGGAATATTTGGCGAATTTAGAAATCAATTGTACAAAGTGTATGGTGGGCCAAAGCAGGTGGAAACAGGCTGGGTAAGCAATACATTATTTGAGCCACATATAGGAGACAGTATTTTTAAATCCATGGCTGCGAAAGAAAAAAAATTACAAGTTCAATATAACTACATTTTTAAAGAAGCTATTGTAGATGGTTTGACTATTCTTGGTGCAAAATTTATGTCTACCAACCGCGAAACTGAACTATGGGTTTATGCTAAAAGAACCATTGATGCAACTGAATTGGGTGATGTAATGGCAAGTGCTAAGATTCCTTACAGCCTTGGTATGGAATCCTATAAAGAAACAGGTGAAAATGTACACGTACCTACTACCAATGATATCATTCAAGACATCACTTATGTTGCTATTTTAAAAGATTTTGGAACTCCACAAGCATTAATTGAACGACCCGAAAATTACGACTCAACAGAATTCGATGCTTCTAATTCGGATTTTTATTTTAACAGTGCCAGAAAAAAACCCGGAGTTAATGCAAGAAAAATGCTTGACTATGGAAAAATGCCTAAGGGCAAATACATGTTAAATTGGCCCATTTTTGGGAATGATATTTATTTGAATGTAATTGAACAAGATTATGCGACACGTGAAAAAGAATTAGAAAAAGCAAAACAACAAACCTTACGTTTCGTTTATTTTATTCAAAAAGATTTAGGGTTTAAAAATTACGCATTGGCTAAAGATGAATTTCCAACAAAAGACAAATTAGCCCTAGTTCCATATTACAGAGAATCTAGACGCTTAAAAGGAGTAGTTAGAATGAAAATTCAAAACATTGCAACACCTTTTGACACCGAAC
>CAJATB010000030.1 GCA_903944755.1 uncultured Bacteroidota bacterium | reverse complement strand
GCATCTACCCCAAATCGAATATTATTTTCAATAGAATCGCTGAATAAAAAAACATCTTGTTGCACATAGCCAATTTCTTTTCTTAGCTGATGCGTATTAATACTGTTCACATCTACCCCATCTATTTTAATAGTTCCGGTACTCGCTTCATACATTCTAGTAATAAGTTGGGCAATAGAAGTTTTTCCAGCACCTGTTTTACCCAGCATTAAAACTTTTTGACCTGCTTTAATTTTTAAATCAAAGTTATTTAAGGCATGTATACCAGAATGTGGATACACAAATCCTACATTATTAAATTCTATATTACCCTCAAAAGAAGGAACGAGCTTTGTATTTTTTGTAGAAATAACGGGAACAATAGATAAAAATTCATTTAATCTTTTTTGAGAGGCTGCCGCACGTTGAATCATACTTGCTGTCCAACCAATGGCACTTACAGGAAAAGTGAGCATATTAATATAAATCACAAACTCAATTACAGTGCCTACTTTTTGAGGGTCTTTCAAGGCTTCAAGGCCTCCTAAATAAATAGTTAATAAAGTACTAAGGCCTATCATCAAAGCCATGGTGGGCGCGTAAAAGGCTTCCACTTTAGCAAGGCTAACTGCATTTTTACGGTAAAGCTCACTATTGGCTTTAAAGAAACCGAGCATTGCTTTTTCTTGTACAAAAGATTTTATCACTCTAATACCAGAATAAGATTCTTGCGCGTTCGTGGTTAAATCGGAAAGTTGTCCCTGTATTTCTTCACTCTTTTTATTAATAATACTATTGACAAAATAAATAGTAATGGCAAGTATTGGAAGAGGCGCCAATACATATAAACTAAGGCGAACATCTTTACTAAACATATTGTACAAACAAAACCCAATTAATGAAACCAAATTGATTAAATACATTATAGAGGGTCCTGTATACATTCTTACCCTACTTACATCTTCTGTAATACGGCTCATTAAGTCTCCTGTGCTATGGGTCTTATAAAATTCTGTATCTAATTTTTGATAATGCGTATAGACCTGATTTTTTTGATCAAATTCAATATGCCTACTCATTACAATAATGGTTTGACGCATAAAGAACATAAAAACGCTTCTAACAATTGCTAAAACAAGAATGGTAACACTACAAAAGGTAATTAACCAGGCAAAACTGAAATTATTGCTTGTGCTAAAATTACTAATCCAATTCACAATGATTTCATTGTGTAAGGATGGGGCCGGCTTACCCCCAGGAAGTTTAGCTTGAACCAAACCCACCACATATCCGGTAATTTGAGGGGCTAAAACGGCCAGGTAATTGGTTGCAATAACCAGTAGAATTCCAGTAAAAAACCGGAACCTATACTTCCAAAAAAACACATTTAAAGCCGACAATTCTTTCACCTAGTCCTTTTTTGTAAAGATACATGGTAGTCAATAAATTAGAGCAATTGTTTAAGGCCAATAAATACAAGTATTTTTTGCATAATTGGGTTTCCCTTCCTACATTTGCCGCGGAGAGTTGGCAGAGCGGTCGAATGCGGCAGTCTTGAAAACTGTTGACTGTAACAGGTCCTGGGGTTCGAATCCCTAACTCTCCGCAGAATGAACAAAAAAAGGGGCTTTTAGCCCCTTTTTTAATGCCCAAAAGCGAACGGAGTGAGCAAAATGTTGAGGGAGCATAAAAATGAAGCTTGCTTCTATTTTGATGCGAACGAAGCATTTAAAATGGCGCAGCCATTTGCTTTTGGGCATTAAAAGAATGGCTATTCACATTTTTGTTCATTCTCGCCCCACCCAAGGATCACCGACCGAAGGGAGGTAATCCTTGGGGAAGATTTAAAACGTTTTCAAAAGGATTTTATGTTTACGCTTTCTAAGAAAGAGACTCAGCACTTGAGGTCGCAAAATGCGACTTCAAGTTGGGGAGGAAACAGGAGAAAACCAAATGCATTTACAGAGCAATGAGTAGCATTGCGAACAGAACCCTAATGCACCCCTTCCCCACGAAAGGAAACAGTCTTATTTAAATTCCCACTGAAAAATAAGGTAGCCGACTTTGAAAATAT
>CAJATB010000029.1 GCA_903944755.1 uncultured Bacteroidota bacterium | reverse complement strand
TCCCCCACCACGGTAATCTTCAAAACCACCATATTTATGGTGTGCTGTAAAATCGGAATGGCCTGGTCTAGGAAAAGCTCTTTGCTTTTCATAATCACCGCTCCTGGTATTATTATTTTCAAATAACATAGTAATTGGCGCCCCTGTAGTTATATCATTAAATAACCCTGATTTAAAAACAGGCATATCGTCTTCTTGTCTGGGAGTAGTACCTTTTTGCTTTCCCCCTTTTCTTCTTTCCATATCTACCACAAAATCAGCTTGTTCTAAAGTTAAACCTGCAGGACATCCGTCAACTGTAATACCTACACAGGCGCCATGTGATTCGCCAAAAATATTCACTCTAAATAAGGTTCCAAAACTATTCATAACTATTTATCTGTATTACAAGTTAAGTATTTTATTGCAATTGCACTTTAATCCCCAATTGAACAAGGTGTTCGAAAAAATCGGTGTAAGACTTGTTTATCGATTCAGCATCCATGATTTCAACTGGACCATTTGCCCTTAGTGCAGCAACTCCGCAAGCCATAGCAATACGATGGTCATGATGAGAAAAAACTGTATTCAATTGAATGCCAGTGCCTCCATGAATTTTCATTACATCTCCTTCTAGGATAATATTGATTCCCAATTTTGCAAATTCCGTTTGCAAGGTTAACCCTCTATCACTTTCCTTATGCGCTAAACGACTCACTCCTTTTATTTTTGAAACTCCATTACAAATCGATGCTAGTGCAACTAGTGGCGGAAATAAATCGGGACAGTCGGTAGCATCGAATTCAAAAGCAGTTAACTCAATACTTGTTGAACTTGGGCCAATTAAAATTCCATCCGCTTCATAAGCGATTGTTGCATTTGAGCTTTTCAAGGCTTGCATCACTGCTTTGTCCGCTTGCGTAGAATTTAATTGTAAGCCCTTTACTTTAATCGGGCCTGCAATAGCACCTGCCACTAATAAAAATGCAGCGCCGCTCCAGTCTCCTTCAACAGTATATTCAATTGTATCCGCTAAAGGGGCATGTGGCAAAAACTCAAAACTTTCGTAATTATGATGTTGCACATTCCATCCAAAAGCATTTAATACTGCCAATGTTAAATCAATATAAGGTTTGCTTTTTAAATCTGATACATGAATCACCGATCCTTGACTATCACTTGCAGCATAAGCCATTAACAACCCCGTTAAAAACTGAGAACTTAATGAACCGTCTACAGATATAGTAACAGGCTTTAATGGCCCTTGTATGTTTATAGGCAAGAAACCTTTTTGTGAATTGATTTTTATACCTAATAATGGAAAAATAGTGTCAAAAAAATGCATTGGTCGTTTTAATAAACTTCCAGCACCTTGAATCAACATTGGAGTAGTACTCATTGCTGCAATAGGACTAAACATTCTAATGCCTAAGCCGCTTTCACCACAATTCAATTCAGTACCGATTGGCTGAACTCCTTGAGACGTTACATTTAATTGTGAAGCAGTTTGTACAACCGTTGCTCCTAGTTTCTGGATTACATCTATCGCTGCTAAATCATCATTGGAATGCCCTGGATTCAAAATGGTAGTATTGCCTACATGTAACAATGCAGCGGCACAAGCGCGTTGCATACTGCTTTTACTTGCCGGAGCTATTTGCTCCCCTGTAACGTTTCCCGGATAAACAATGGCACGCATATTAAGAATACAACTTTATTAATTTTTGTAACGATTTCATTGGTATTGTTTCATATACCGCCTTCCCAATTTTATTTAATAATACATACTGCATTCCTGCAGTCGCCTTTTTCTTATCCTTCTGCATTATCTCCATTGCTGCATCAATATCAAAATGCATGGCGGTAGGTAAGCCGTATTTTTTAAGTGTGTCCACCAATAAACCAGTTCCTGTAAATCCATTTAATACTTGTGATATTTTAGCAGCATACACCATCCCAATACTTATTGCATGTCCATGTAATAAAGCATGTTGGTTTTCAATAGCATGTCCTAATGTGTGTCCAAAATTTAATAACTTCCTGTCCCCTTTTTCAAACTCATCTTTTTGAACCACTTTCACTTTAATTTGTACATTTTTTTCAATCAATGTCTTTAATGCTTTTGTATTTTTCTGATAGTACGCCAAATTGTTTGCATTCAATTCCGCCATTAGCTTAGCATCTTTTATTGCTGCATGTTTTATGATTTCTGCAAAGCCATTTTCCCATTGATGATTTGGTAATGTATTTAAAAATGTAAAATCGTAAAACAAAAATATTGGTTGCTTAATTAAGCCTACCATATTTTTATACAACCCTACATCAATTCCATTTTTTCCACCAATAGAAGCGTCCACCATTGCTAAAATAGTAGTGGGGACAAAGCCTACAGCAATACCGCGCATATAAACCCCGCCAACATAACCTACCATATCAGTTACTACTCCGCCACCAACACCCACTAATATTGAATGCCTATCTGCTCCAAAATTCAATAATGCCTCAATAATGAAATCGACCGTAGCTTGTTGCTTATGTTCTTCCCCCGATGGGATTACTATGGTTTGTTTACCTTTGAATTTTTTCTGATGTAATGCATACACTTTTTCGTCTGTGATATAAATTGCATTAGCTTTTCCTATAGTTTTTTCAATAGCAGCAAAATTGCCGTCCAATACAATGGCAACAGTTGCGCTTGAAAATTTAATATTTAAATTTTTCATACTACTCATTTATAAAACAACTAAATACAAAAACCCAGAAGCGGGTGTATTAGCTATTCATTACTTTATTCTGATGGTGTATACTTTCCATATGCACAGCGTCCATATATTTTGTAACAAAATCATCGGTTAAACCCATTTTATTACCTTTCGCTATAGCTCTTTCTAAAATTTCATTCCAACGATTGGTTTGTAAAATGGTTATGTTATTCTCCTTTTTATATTCACCTATTTTTTCTGCCACTTTCATACGTGTAGCCAGCACTTGTAATAGTTCGTCGTCTAATTGATTAATTTGCTGACGGAATTTTTCCAAATGAGATTGAAAATCTTTATTCGCAACATCGTCTTTTCTCCAACGAATTGCTTCTAACATTTCTTTCAATACTTCTGGCGTAATTTGTTGCTTCGCATCACTCCAAGCATTGTCAGGGTCAATATGAGATTCAATAATTAAACCATCAAAATCTAAATCAATCGCTTGTTGCGCTACTTCTTGCAAAATATCACGACGTCCACAAATATGTGAAGGATCGTTAATCATAGGTATACCCGGAAAACGACGTTTCATTTCAATTGCTAAATGCCACATAGGTGCATTACGGAAATCGGTATTCCCATACGAACTAAACCCTCTGTGAATTAAACCTAAATCCTCTATACCTGCTTTTGCAATACGCTCCATTCCACCTACCCAAAGTTCTAAATCTGGATTTAATGGATTTTTAATTAATACAGGAACTTTTACGCCTCTTAAAGCGTCTGCAATTTCCTGCACACTAAAAGGGTTAACTGTGGTACGTGCACCAATCCATAAAACATCGACATCAAAATGCAAAGCATCTTCAACTTGTTTACCGGTAGCAACCTCAATTGCAATTGGCAAACCAGTTTCCTTTTTGGCTTGTTGCAACCAAGGCAACCCCTTAGTCCCAATACCTTCAAAACTTCCAGGACGGGTTCTTGGCTTCCATATCCCTGCACGCATAATATCTACTTTGCCAGTAGCCGCTAAACGAATTGCGGTTTGCATTACTTGTTCTTCTGTTTCTGCACTGCAAGGTCCAGAAATAATCAATGGAGCTTTTTTTAATAAGGTGCTTACTTTTTGTTGCTGTTCAGTTAAGGTTCCCATATTTAACCAATTTTAAAATTTGTGTTCAAAATATTTAAATTAAAGGATGATAGTTAACTAAAACCATCATCCTTTAATTATGTTTCTACCCTTCGTTCTTGTTTCCTCTTGGACCGCCGCTATCAGCATCATTCATTCTAATTCTTCTACCCTTGTAGCTTTTACCATCCACAGCATTAATCATTTGCTTCATTGCGCCAGTTTCAATTTCAACCCAGCTATTCATATCTCTCATATCAATTTTTCCTAAAGCTTCCTTTTTCAAATCACTCATGTCTAAAATGAATTGCAAAAAGCTTGCTTTATAAAAACCATCCTTAGTGCCTAAGTTTACAAATAAGCGTTTGTAGCCGCTGGCTCCTCTTACAGCACCACGTCCAGCACCACGATCGTCTCTATCTCCACCACGACTATCACGACTTCCGCGATCACCGCCACCAAATTCATTGCGGCCACGTTCACGGTTACGGTCTTGTTGTTGCATTGGTTCTCTACGACCTGCTGATTTATCAGCAGCACGTAAATTCAAATCAGGTGCATTTTCGTAATAACTTAAGAATCGGTTAAATTCCAAAGCAGCTACTCTTTTTAAAATTTCTTCCTTACTCATGTCTGCAAATTTTTCTGCTAACATTGGAACGTAAGTTTCATAATCACCATGACTCACGTCAGTTGACATTAACTTGTCCATCACATGGAAAAATTGTTTTCTACAAACATCTTTACCGCTAGGTATATCTAATTTGTGGAATGTACATTTATTGATATTCTCAATTTGACGTAAACGGTACGACTCTCTTGAATGCACAATCGAAATACAAATACCATGGCTACCAGCACGGCCTGTACGACCGCTACGGTGCGTGTAAACTTCCACATCATCAGGTAATTCAAAATTGATTACATGTGTGATTCCCTTTACATCAATACCACGTGCAGCAACATCGGTAGCAATTAACAATTGTAAAGTTTTATCTCTAAATTGTCCCATAACTCTATCACGTTGTTGTTGTGTTAAGTCACCATGGATTGCATCAATATCATAACCCTCCCGTGTTAATCGTGCAGATACATCTTGTGCATCCGCTTTGGTACGTGTAAAAATAATACCATAGATACCTGGGTTAAAATCAATGATTCTCTTTAGTGTCTCATAACGATGCTGTGCAGAAGTTAAATAGTATTGGTGATCAATACTTTTATTCGTTGCATTCACTTTCCCAATAGTAACTTCTACCGGCTCTTTCATGTAACGCTTACTTACTTTTCTAATTTCAGCAGGCATGGTTGCACTAAATAACCAGATACTATCTCTGTTTGGTGTATTTTTTAAAATAAATTCAATGTCATCTTGGAATCCCATGTTTAACATTTCATCTGCTTCGTCTAATACAACGTATTGTATTTTCTCCAAGTTGATTGCTTTTCTTTCGATTAAATCAATCAAACGTCCTGGAGTTGCAACAATAATTTGAACACCTCTTTTTAAATCCTTGATTTGCAAACCAATTGAAGTACCACCATACACAGCTAATACTTGTAACCCTGGCGTATGCTTCTTGAATAAATTTAATTCATTCACAATTTGCATACACAATTCACGTGTAGGACAAACAACTAGTGCTTGTGGGAATTTATCAGCAGTTTTAATTAGCTGTAATAATGGCAAACCAAAAGCAGCCGTTTTACCAGTACCCGTTTGTGCCAAGCCAATAAAATCCTTTGTTCCACTTATTAATACTGGAATAGAACGCTCCTGAATTTCGGTAGCATGTGTATATCCTAAATCAGTTACCGCTTTTACCAATTGCTCATTAATTCCAATTTCAGAGAAAGTCTTTTGCGACTTTACTGCTTCTATAAGTTCATTCGTTTCTTCTGTTTTCTTCATTTTTTTGTTTTTACTTTTTTAAATTAGAATTTTACTTTAAAATTCTTTTTATTTGATTTGCATTTTGAATCAATTCCAGTAAGTACTCAGGATTTTCCTTCTCAAGGCTTGCCTTAAACTTGCGGAGCTGACTAATATGCTCATTAAGCACATCCAACACATTTTCTTTGTTTTGCATGAAGATAGGAACCCACATTTCAGCGCTGGACTTAGCCAAACGCACTGTGCTTTCAAAACCTCCACTTGCTAATTCAAAAATAGCATCAGATTCTTTTTCCTTCTCTAACACGGTATTCGCCAATGCGAAAGAAGTAATATGTGCTATATGGCTCACATAGGCCACATGAATGTCGTGCTTAGTTGCATTCATGTTTACAATATGCATTCCTAAATTTTGGTATAGGTGCTCAACAATTTGTAATGCATCTGCGTCAATTTGTTCCTTATTGCAAATAACAGTAGCCTTGTCAACAAAAGCGTCAGCTTGTGCTGCCGAAGGACCACTAAATTCTGTACCCCACATAGGGTGCGTTGGAACAAACCTTCCTTTTTTTGAATGAGCATTGGCTATGCGTACAATGCTTTCTTTAGTGGAACCTAAATCAAATACTACCTGTTGATCTACCTGATCTAAAATGGTAACCAACAAATTTTCAGCTACGTCTACAGGTGTTGCAATAGCAATAACATCGGATGCTGCAATGGCTTTATCTAAAGTCATTATCTCGTCAACGATTCCTAATGCTAAAGCTTGAGTTTGGTGTTCGGGATTGTTATCAACGCCTATAACTTTTGTTACATTGCCTTTCTTTTTTAAAGACAACGCTAATGAACCTCCTATTAATCCTAACCCAATAACTGTTAAACGCATGCTTCAATTCTTTTAATAGCTTCACTAAATTTTTCAACGGAACCACATAAGCTTACTCTGATGTAATCATTTCCGGCAGATCCGAAAATCCCGCCTGGGGTAATGAATACATTTGCATCATATAATACTTTATCACTTAAAGCGTATCCATCTTTATATTCAGATGGAACATTTGCCCAAACAAACAAACCTACTTGTTCTTTTGAGTAAACACATTTAAGGACATCTAATAATTCAAATACTTTTTCGCGACGCGCTTGATATATTTTATTCACGGAATCATACCATGATTTATCCAAACTAAGTGCTTTTGCTGCAGCAAGCTGCACCGGCAAAAACATGCCACTATCCATATTGGATTTGAATCTAAGTATCTCATTGATTCTTTCTTCGGCTGCAATTAACATACCTACTCTCCATCCTGCCATGTTATGGCTTTTACTCAGAGAGTTTAATTCGATAACTACCTCTTTTGCCCCCTCTATCGATAACAAACTCATAGGCGTCTCATTTAAAATGAAACTATATGGATTGTCATGACAAATCAATATTTGATGCTTTTTAGCAAATGCTACTAATTTTTCAAATAGTAGTTTACTGGGCAATTGTCCTGTTGGCATATGTGGATAGTTTACCCACATCAACTTCACTTTTGATAAATCTGATTTTTCTAAATTTTCAAAATCGGGTGCCCAATTGTTTTCGGCAGTCAGTTCATAATATAACGGTGTTCCGCCCGCTAACTTAACTGCACTTGTATACGTTGGATAACCAGGATTAGGAATTAAAACCTGATCGCCTTCGTTTAAATAGGTCATGCAAATATGCATGATACCTTCCTTGCTTCCTAGTAATGGAAGTATCTCCGTCGCCGGTGCGATAGTAACCGCATAATACTTTTTATACCATTCAGCGATGGCTTCTCTTAAAATAGGAGAACCTTTATATGATTGATAAGCATGCACATTATCCTTGCTTGCTTCGTCTTGTAATGTTTTGATCACGACTGGATGCGGAGGTAAGTCGGGGCTTCCTATCCCTAAATTAATAATACCCTTCCCCGCTTTATTGAGTTCCTCAATCTCGCGCAGTTTGGATGAAAAATAATATTCTCCAATTCCCTCTAGTCTATTTGATAATGTCCAATTCATAATTAGCCTTTTACAACTTTCCCTTTTTTATACAACCCAAGCACTTTTGTACTATTAGTCAATGCTTTTACATTTTCCAATACTTTTTCAATTTGCTTAGTGTTTTCAAATTCTAAGTCCGCATAAAATCCGTATTTGAAAGTACTACCTGGTATAGGCATGCTTTGCAGTTTGCTCAAATTCACATTTCCCAGTGCAATCTTTGCCAATACTTTAGACAAAATGCCCCTTGAATGGTCTGTTTGAAAATAGATAGAAGCCTTGTCTGCATTTTCAACTTTTGTCTTAGTTGCAATAGGCTCCATTATTAAAAAACGAGTGATATTATTTTTTAAAGTGTGTACATCAGGCGTCAACACATTTAAATCATATAACTGCGCCGCAAATTTACTTGCGATTGCAGCGATATGTTTACTCTTATGCTGCTGTACTAGTTTTGCACTCAATGCAGTATCTTCCGTTTCGACCAATTTCCAATTGTACTTTTCTAAATAATCCAAACATTGCAAAATTGCCATTGGATGACTATGTATTTCTTTGATATCCTCCAACCTTACACCTTTATTTGCTAACAAATTTTGACTAATCGACAAATACACTTCCCCAATAACTTGTAGTTTACTCTTTTGTAATAAATTGTAATTGGGCAAAATACTTCCAGCAATTGAATTCTCAATAGCCATCACCGCACCATCCGATTGCTTCTTATCTTCCCCAATGCACACGACTTCTTTAAACGTACCACATGTAATCACTTCCACATTTTTGCCAAAAAACTGCCTTGCTGCCACTTGGTGGAAACTTCCTTCATAACCTTGTATCGTAATCTTTTTCTCCATCTTTAATAAATCCTATTTCATTTCAAATTATAATCCTTCCTATTGTTGCTATAAAAAATCCCGGCTTTCTGGGCCGGGATTGTATATTTAGTTATTTCGTTTATGCTTTTACAAATATTACCCGGCTACTTTGTTTAAAGTAGAAATAAAAGAAAAAATAAAACCAGTTGTTGATATTTGCTTTCATCGTGCACGAAGATAGGCTAAAAATGCCTATTATAGGCTAAAACAGAGAAGTTTTTTACATTTTACTAACATTAATTAGCATACAAAGAGTAGTTCCGCGTCAATATGAAGCAATCATAAAATAATGAGGCCGCCAAGAACTTCCAAATCATTAAAGTTTTTATTTTGACCCTTTACATTCTTTAAAAGAGCTCTAGAACCAGAAGTTCCTTGGGAACTTACAAGTCATTAAAGTTTTTATTTTGACCCTTTAAATTCTTTAAAAGGGTCAAAATAAAAAAAGCCCCTCCGTAGAAACGGAGCGGCTTAACGATTGCTTGCCATATGAAATTGTTCTGATAACTGTTAGTTGGCAAGCTGAGTCGATAAACGACCGCCCAACAGTTCAATTATTTAATTACTACTTAGCAGCAGAATCAACTTTAACAGTTGAATCAGCAACAACAGCAGCAGAATCAGTTGCAACAGCAGCTGTATCAACAGTTGTAGCAGCAGAATCAGTTGTAGCTTCAGTAGATGCACCACCACAAGCAGTTAAAGCAGCGATAGCGAAGATTGCGAATACTTTTTTCATTAGAATGAGTTTTAAATGATTAATTTATACTCTTAATACAAAAACAAATAAAAGGTAACCCCCATTCCTTAAAAAAATAAAAAAGAACCTAAATTGGGTTACTTTTGTACACCTTAAGTATTAACATCTTGAAAGCTGAATACAACGAACAAGCCCTTTTAAAGGGATTAGCGAACAATGACTCAAAATCAGTGGATACACTGTATAAAAGTCATTTTCCAATGGTTCAGCATTTCGTTATAAATAATAACGGCTCTTTTGATGACGCAAAGGATGTTTTTCAAGAAGCAATGATCACATTGTACGAAAAAGTGCAAACTGATTCATTTACGCTCACTTGTCAAATTAAAACCTACCTGTTTTCTATATGCAAGCACTTGTGGCTTAAGCGGTTACAACAAATGGGGAGGTACAACGCACCATTAAGCAGTGAGGAAGAAAGTGTTTCTGTAGAAGTGGACATGGAGGAGTTTAATAAAAAAGACGCTGCTTTTGCAATTATGGACCGAGCCTTAAATAGCCTTGGAGAACCATGTAAAAGCTTGTTAGAGGGTTATTATTTAAATAAAAAAGGAATGCAAGAATTGGCCGCCGATTTTGGATATACCAATGCCGACAACGCCAAAAACCAAAAATATAAATGCCTAATGCGCTTAAAGAAGCTTTTCTTTTCGCAATACAACATTGGGGATTAAACAAATAGAATGCTACAAATGGACGATATTCAATTATTAGACGCTATAGAAAGATACCTTACAGGCGACATGTCTGCTAAGGAGATGGCTGATTTTGAATCAATCCGAAAAAATACGCCTGAAATTGACCAAATGGTTGTAGAACATGAAATGTTCTTGCACCAAATGGAATCATTTACAGCCCGTAAAAATTTTACTAAACTATCCCAGCAAAGTTTTACTAAATTATTAGCTGCTGGAGAATGGACCCCTATTGAAGAGCAGTCCACAACCTATAAGGTAATACAACTTTGGTCCAAATATAAAAAAGTGACTGCCATCGCTGCATCAGTGGGAGGCTTTATTGCAATATTTACTTCTGCTATTATCATGTACCTGTCCCCTAGCTTAAATGGAAGTCAGTTAATGCAGTTAAGCAAGGCTGTTGAAGTAATTACAAAAAATCAAAAAATTCAAGGGCATATTCTAAATGAAGTGAAAACCAAAGTTCCCGAGAACGCTAAGCTTATAAGTGGCGGTTCCGGATTCTTGGTGGATATAAAGGGATATATTGTTACGAATGCACATGTATTAAAAGGGAATGGTGCAATTGTTATAAATAGCAAAGGTCAAGAATTAAACGCAACTATTGTTTACAGTGACAAGGATGCTGACTTAGCATTGCTTAAAATACAAGACAAGGATTACAAACAACCAAAAGCTATCCCTTATTCAATTCGCAGGAAGATGTCCGACCTTGGTGAAGAAATTTACACATTAGGGTATCCTAGAAACGATAATGATATTGTATATGGTAAAGGTTACCTAAGTGCTCAAACAGGATACGAAGGAGATAGCAATTCGTACCAAATTCAAATTAGCGCCAACCCTGGTTATTCAGGTGCCCCTATATTTAACGACAATGCAGAATTAATTGGCGTAATTAGTACTAGACAAAAACAAACCGAAGGCGTTGCGTTCGCAGTGAAGTCAAATAAAATATTTGATATTATAGAAGCAGCAAAAGAATCAGACAATAAAATAGCTGCTATTAAATTGCCGAAGCAAAGTACAATTAGAAAATCTAATAGAAAAAATCAACTAGTTAATTTAAAGAATTACATGTACAGTGTAAGGTCCTTTAAT
>CAJATB010000028.1 GCA_903944755.1 uncultured Bacteroidota bacterium | reverse complement strand
TATTATTCTACTACTCATTTTACATTTGAATCAAGAGGGCCTCCAACCGCATAGTTGAAATAGAAAAACGCGCCGCATTTTAAATTGTATTTAAACCAGTGCGCATTGGTATTTAATTTTCATTTTGATTAAATTGATTTACATGTACAAGTATTTTTACATTCTATTATTTTCTTCGGCAATAACACAAATGCCAAAAGCAGCAAGCGCACAACAAAAGCCGCAGCAACAAAACAACAAGCAAACTGCAGCTATTTTAAATGGTAAAGTGACCGATGCCACAACAGGGCAGGCTTTACAAGGCGCAACCATCTATTTTCCCGACACAAGAAAAGGTACACTTACTAACGAAAAAGGGGAATACCAACTAACATTAACAACCGGCAACCATATGGTGGAAGTGAGTTTTATAGGATACGCAATCACTTCAAAAAACATAGCTGTAACTGCAGTAACTGAGCAAAATTTTACATTAAGTCATACTGCTGTTGAAACTTCCAATGTAACAGTAACAAGTTTTTTACGTGCAACTTCAACAAAGCGCACACCAACGCCAATTAGTATTATAAAAAAGGAAGCATTATTCCGTGGTGCAGCAACTAATTTTATTGATGCACTTTCTAAAACACCGGGCGTAACACAATTAAGTACAGGACCAGCAATTTCAAAACCAATTATTCGCGGTTTGGGATATAACCGAGTAGTGGTTTTAAACGACGGTGTAAGGCAGGAAGGGCAACAATGGGGTGACGAACATGGTATTGAAATAGACGAATACAATGTATCAAGGATTGAAGTATTAAAAGTGCCTGCTTCTATTATATATGGTAGTGAGGCATTGTCGGGTGTAATAAATGTGGTGTCAAATGTGCCCGTAGCGCAAGGTGCTATAAGGGGAAACTTATTCACTAACTACCAAAGCAATAATAATTTACAGGGATACCATTTCGACATAGCAGGTAATAACAAAGGTTTTGTGTGGGGATTAAATGGAACATCCAAACAAGCAGGTGACTATCAAAACAAATACGATGGTTATGTGTACAATTCAAAATTTAAAGAATTAAACGGAAGCGCTTATGTGGGTATAGAAAAGGATTGGGGCTATAGCCATTTCTTTGTAAGCAAGTACACACAAAAATTAGGCATGATAGAAGGGGTAAGAAATGACTTGGGCATTTTCTTAAAGCCAGTCATTATTGACGGTAACGAGGAGGAAGTAGAAGTAACCGATGCCGATTTTAAATCAACTACTCCAAGCGTACCTTATCAAAACATACAGCACACAAAATACACTTGGGACAATAATATTAAATGGGGAACAGGCAGGTTAAAAGCTAATATTGCCTACCAAAGAAACGAACGCCAGGAATTTGGAAACGTTGCCAACCCAAGTGAAAAAAGTTTGTATTTCGATTTAGGGACAGTGAATTATTCTTTCCAATATTTATTACCTGAAAATAATAATTGGAAACATACCATTGGTGTAAATGGGATGCAACAAGAAAATAAAAACAAGGGCGTTGAAACATTAATCCCTGAATACAAATCCATTGACTATGGTTTGTTCTTCTACACACAAAAAAATATAAACCGCTTACATATAAGTGGTGGATTAAGGATTGACAAAAAGGGTATTGAATTTAATGACCAAGCAGGTGAAAACATAAAAAAGGATTACGGCGCAATGGCTGGAAGCATTGGTATGACATACGAAGCGGGCAATGACTGGGTGCTTAAATTAAATATTGCAAAAGGGTACCGAGCACCAAATTTAGCCGAACTAGGAAGCAATGGCGCGCACGAAGGAACTAACCGTTATGAATATGGTAACGTAAACCTTAAGTCAGAAAAAAGTTTGCAATTTGATTTAGGAACAGAATGGAGTAACGAACACGTTTCATTCGCGGGAAATATATTTTATAACCACGTAACTGATTTTATATTTTACCAAAAGCTACTAAGTGCTGCAGGAGGTGATTCAATTTTAATGGATGAAGAAGATAATGAGTTAAATGCATTTGCTTACCAACAACAAAATGCAACGTTATACGGAGGAGAATTTAATTTAGACATACACCCGCATCCATTGGATGGTTTGCATATCGAAAATACAGTTTCTTATGTAAAAGGGGCGTTTGATAAAGCATTGGATGGCAGTAAGAATTTACCAATGATTCCTTCCATGCGTTGGTTGGCCGAACTAAGGTATGAGTTTGAAGGAAAATCAAAAACCTTCAATAATTCATATGTAACATTACAGTTGGACAATGTGGCTGCACAAAACAATCCCTTCACAGGTTTTAATACTGAAACAAAAACAGCAGGTTATTCCCTAATGAATATGGGCATAGGTACTCAGTTTATGCGCAAGGGTAAGCAATTATTTAGCTTATCGGTTATGGCGCAAAACATAGGGGACGTTGCTTATCAAAACCATTTAAGCAGGTTAAAATACACCGACGTAAATGTATTAACAGGCCGCAGTGGGGTTTATAATATGGGCCGCAATTTTAGCTTAAAACTAAATGTACCGCTACAGTTTGATTAGGAGTATAGCTTTATAATAACGAATGGGCTAGGTGATACATATGATCACTTAGCCCATTTTTATTTTATTTAAGATAGTTAATTATCCGTTTTTTATCTTCTAGCTCTTTTTCATTTTTGTGGTAAAGTTCTAAAAAGATAATATTCTGCTCCACTGAAAATTA
>CAJATB010000027.1 GCA_903944755.1 uncultured Bacteroidota bacterium | reverse complement strand
TTAGGACCAAAAGGTCGTAACGTAGTAATTGAGAAAAAATTTGGATCACCTTCTGTAACAAAGGATGGTGTATCTGTAGCAAAAGAAATTGATTTAGAGGATCCAATTGAAAATATTGGTGCTCAAATGGTAAAGGAAGTAGCTTCAAAAACAGCTGACTTAGCTGGTGATGGTACTACAACAGCCACTGTGTTAGCACAAGCTATTATTAGCGAAGGTTTGAGAAACGTAACTGCCGGTGCAAATCCTATGGATTTGAAGCGTGGTATTGATAAAGCAGTAGAAAAAGTAGTAGCTAGTTTAAAATCACAATCTCAAACAGTTGGTAACGACTCTAAAAAGATTGAGCAAGTAGCTTCCATTTCTGCAAACAATGATAACGAAATTGGAAAGTTAATTGCAATGGCAATGGCTAAAGTTGGAAAAGAAGGTGTAATCACAGTAGAAGAAGCAAAAGGTACAGATACAACTGTTGATGTTGTTGAGGGTATGCAATTCGACCGTGGATATACTTCTCCTTACTTCGTTACAAACAGCGAAAAGATGGAAGCTGAAATGCAAAATCCATACATCTTAATATATGACAAGAAAATTTCAGCAATGAAAGACATCTTACATATTTTAGAGAAAGTAGCTCAAACAAGCCGCCCATTAGTAATTATTGCTGAAGATTTAGAAGGTGAAGCAATGGCAACATTGGTAGTAAACAAATTACGTGGTACAATTAAAGTAGCTGCTGTGAAAGCACCAGGATTTGGTGATCGCAGAAAAGAAATGTTAACCGACATTGCTATTTTAACAGCTGGTACTGTAATTAGCGAAGAACAAGGTTTCAAATTAGAAAATGCCGACCTTACTTATTTAGGTCAAGCAACTTCTATTACTATCGATAAAGACAATACAGTAATCGTTGGTGGTAAAGGTAAAAAAGCCGATATCGTTTCTCGTGTAAATCAAATTAAGGCTCAAATTGAAAACACAACTTCAGAATACGATAAAGAAAAATTACAAGAGCGTTTAGCTAAGTTAAGCGGTGGTGTTGCAGTATTGTACGTAGGTGCAGCTACTGAAACAGAAATGAAAGAAAAGAAAGACCGTGTTGATGATGCATTACACGCAACGCGTGCAGCTGTTGAAGAAGGAATCGTTCCAGGTGGTGGCGTTGCTTACATTCGCGCTGTTGCAAGTTTAGAAAAATTAAAAGGTGCTAATGATGACGAAAATACTGGAATTCAAATTGTACGTCGTGCAATTGAAGAACCGTTACGTCAAATTGTTAAGAATAGCGGTATCGAAGGTTCTATCGTTGTACAAAGAATCAAAGAAGGAAAAGATGACTTTGGTTTTAATGCAAGAACAGAAGTTTTCGAAAACTTATTCAAAGCAGGTGTTATTGACCCAACTAAAGTAACTAGAGTTGCTTTAGAAAATGCAGCTTCTATCGCATCTATGTTGTTAACAACAGAATGTGTAATTGCTGACAAACCAGCTCCTGCTGCAGCTCCTGCTGGCGGTGGTGGTCATCCAGACATGGGTGGAATGGGTTACTAATACTTTACAAACTAAGTATAAAAAATGCCTCAACGAAAGTTGGGGCATTTTTGTTTTGGAACTACCTTTTTAAATTAGTAACCTACTTGTATTTGTTTTCGTTTGCTATGGCGTAGCAATAATCAGGATCAATTATTCTAGATACACACTTATGTTTTTTTAACTAGCTTTTACTTCTTGATTCACAATTGATGCTTGTTTAAAATATAATTGAAAACCTTTAACTAATAATAATTGGGCAATACCATAAGTAAGCATTGTCACTAAACCAATATTAGCAATATGGGGTCCTGTTTTTTCCCAACTAAATTTATTGAAAGCTAATACGGTATCGGAGGTTATAAAAAATAACATACCTGGTAACCAAAATAATTTTGAAATAATATTCGCTTTTGTATTTCCTCCTGCTTGAATTGCCATTAATGCTGCACTACATATTAAAAGCATGTAAACTAATATTGGATAAATTAATGACCCCATAGCATCTTTTAATTGGAAGAAAATAAAAACACAGAAAGCTAATAACAATATCGAAAAAGTAATACCCTTTTTTGTTTTTGGCTTCTCCACTCCATTTAAGCCATTAAAAAAAATAATAT
>CAJATB010000026.1 GCA_903944755.1 uncultured Bacteroidota bacterium | reverse complement strand
GGTAAAAAATATACCGTTTAATCCGTTCTTCATTAAATAGCAAATGGCTTTCATAAATTTAGCGTCCGACTTTAATAAAATGTAAGTGTGTGTATTACTAGCTTTTATAGCGCGGATCACTTGTACTATTTGCAGGTAATTATAACTATCTGCTATGATACATAAGTCGGGGGGCTGTTTGCTTTGTTGATAGTAGTTGCAATAATCCTCCACCTGGGAGCTGCTAAATATTACTTTACAGGATTCTTGGGATTCTATTGCCAACTTAAACGCTTCGCGTGTTAGTACTTTTTCTTCTAAATAAGTAATGGTAAACATTAGCAGTTGTTTTTACAAATTAAAAGGAAACAAGTTGTAATAAAAATGGGTAGTTTTGCACAATATATTTTATGCTAATTAGTATTCATCCATCTAATCCTCAAGCTAGACAGCTTTCCATGGTTTCCGAATGTTTGGAAAAAGGAGGAATTATTGCTTATCCTACGGACACCATCTATGGGCTAGGTTGTTCAATTTTGCGTCCCGATGCAATTGAGAAAATTTGCGCTATCAAGCAAATAAAACCGGAAAAAGCAAATTTGAGTTTTATATGCGCAGACCTAAGTGATTTGAGTACTTATGCTAAGGCAATTGATAATTCTTTATTCAGAATATTTAAAAAGTTGTTGCCTGGTCCCTTCACTTTTATTTTACCTGCAAGTAAAGAAGTCCCTAAAATTTTACAAAACAAGAAAAAAACAATTGGGCTGCGTATACCCGATAATAATATTGCACTTTCTATTATTAAAACATTAGGACATCCTATTTTGTCCACTTCCTTTCCTGGTGATAATATTGAAGACTATACCGACCCTGAAGTTATTTTTGAACATTGGGGCAAGCAAGTTGATATGATTGTTGATGGGGGGATTGGTGGTATTATTCCTTCAACTGTAGTGGATTGTACTGGGGACCAGCCTTTGTTAATTCGCCAAGGCGCAGGTGTTTGGGAGTATTAAGCAACCAGTTTTAAATATCATGTATTCTTAAGCTAATTACTAGGGGAGTATCTTAAAGCTTTTACGGTGTTCGAAGCATAAGCCATATTTGGCAATTGCTTCACGGTGTATGGCTGTGCCATATCCTTTATTTTTATCCCAACCATACTTTGGGTATTTTAAATGTACTTTTTCCATGTATGCATCCCTTGCTGTTTTTGCAAGAATGCTAGCAGCAGCAATATGTGCATATTTGCCATCGCCTTGTATAATTGTTTGGTGGGGTATTTTTTTATAAGGGTAAAATCGGTTTCCGTCAATGGCTATAAATTTTGGCCGTTTTTTTAATTGGTCCAATGCCAAGTGCATACATTTTATGGATGCCTTTAAAATATTAGATGCGTCTATTTCAGCTGCAGTTTGTGAAGCAATAGCCCAAGACAAAGCGGCTTCTTTAATTATTGGTGCTAATAAATTGCGTTGTTTTTCGGTAAGTTTTTTACTGTCATTTAATAATGGGTGGTAAAAATCCCTTGGAAGTATAACGGCTGCTGCAAATACGGGTCCTGCATAACAGCCCCGACCAGCTTCATCGCAGCCTGCTTCTAATAATAATTCCTGATAATGGTTCAATAACTTTGGCAATACTTTTAATTTAGGTAGCCCAACAAGGGGAGTTTTTGTTTAACCAAACACGCTTTTACCCTGTAAATTTCAATCATATTAAGGAGAAAGCAAAATGAAAATGTGCCTGACTTGTGATTACTTACTACCTTCGTTTAACAAAATTTAGGCATGGATTTAAACAATCATAAATCAAGAAAAGTAGCTAATTGGTTATACTTAGGTGTGGCACTCACTATTGTACAAATTGCTCTAGGCGGCATTACCCGGTTAACGGGCAGTGGGCTTTCTATTACAGAGTGGGATGTAGTTACGGGTACATTGCCCCCTATGAACGAAGCTGCTTGGATGGAGTTGTTTAATAAATATAAAGCCACTCCCCAGTTTCAGTTGCTGAATTTTGACTTCAACCTTTCTAACTTTAAGTTTATATTTTTTTGGGAATGGTTTCACCGTTTTTGGGCGCGTGGCATTGGCTTAGTTTTCGCCTTTGGGTTCGTTTATTTTTTTGTAAAAAAATACTTTCAGCCTAAAATGGTTAAGCCATTATTAATTTTATTTTTCTTAGGTGCTATGCAAGGGGGCATTGGTTGGATAATGGTTGCAAGTGGTTTACAAGGAGATGCGGTTTATGTAAAGCCTACGCGTTTAGCCCTTCATTTTATTTTTGCATTAGGTTTATTGTCCTATACTTATTGGTTCGCGCTTTCTTTAACTGTAACACCGCTTTCAGGTGTACAAAGTTTTAAGCAATCATTGCAGGATAGTGTGTATGCAAAACGTTTTGCTAACATTAAAAAAGGTGCCTATGTTATTTGTGTAATTTTATTTTTTCAATTAATTTATGGCGCTTTAATGGCAGGACATAAAGCGGCAAGTGCGGCTAGTACTTGGCCGACTATTAATGGCGAATGGATACCGACACACTTAATAGCACAGGAGGGATTTTTTTTAAATGCTATTGACAATACTACTTGGATTCATTTTGTACATCGTGGTTTAGCTTATATTTTATTAGTAATACTTTACTTTTGGAACGCCCAGTTATTAAAAGTGAAGGGCAATACCTTCTGGAGCCGTATACGTCTATTGCCTTTATTTTTGGTGCTTTTACAAGCTACACTTGGGATTTTGTCGCTTTGGTTTAGTACTGGAATTATACCGGGTGTGTGGGGTAAATTTGAATGGTTTGCCCAGCTACACCAACTAGTAGGGATGTTGCTTTTATTGTCAATGGTGAATGTTATTTATATGACACATAAACAGGAATCCGTTTCCTAGTGATCCGTGTCATAGTTTTTGTGGGTTGCGTATTTGAACTTTGGTATAGTTGATTTTGAATTTTTAAATTGTTTATTATGAATAAGGATATTGCTTCTATTAGACGTGACTATCAATTAGCTTCCTTGGACGAGGCTAGCACTGCCGAACATCCTATGGATCAATTTACACAATGGTGGGATGGCGCCACCGATTCTAATATTGACGAAGTGAATGCTTTTGTATTGTCTACAGTTAAAGCAAATGGCACACCAGCCTCTCGCGTTGTTTTGTTAAAAGGGTATACGCCTGAAGGTTTTATATTTTTTACAAACTATGAAAGTGCGAAAGGGCAGGAGGTTGCAACACATCCAATTGTTGCGATGAATTTTTTCTGGAAGGAATTAGAACGTCAAGTACGCATTACTGGAACTATAAAAAAAGTAAGCGCTGAAGAAAGTGCTGAATACTTTCATTCACGTCCAATAGGTAGCCAAATAGGTGC
>CAJATB010000025.1 GCA_903944755.1 uncultured Bacteroidota bacterium | reverse complement strand
GTATTTGAAATTATCATACCTCATTGTTATATTCATGCTTAGCGCATTGGTAAGCGTAGAGAGAAAATTTAGATAAAGAGCTTTATTGCTTATAGATGTATTATAAGCCGTTAATAATGAATCGGGAGTAGGCTTACTAAATCTTATATATTTTCCAATAGCAGTGTCTTTTATGATATTTAGATATTGGGCAACTAAGTTTTGCCTGGTACCATCCCAATAACCACCAGCTATTAATTTACTTTTAATATTTTTGAAATTCCAAACTTGTTGCATGTCTATTACCACTGAATTAAAGTGATTGCTGTTTTCTAGCCCTTTAAATTTAATCGGATTATTGGTTGAAGCAATGGAATACGTTGGATTTTGGTCCATTGTATTATTTCGATACATTATGTTTATGCGGGTATAACTATTGGCATTCCATGTATACTGTAAATTTTGATGTATCCTTAACGCATTAATTTTTCTAAATGTAAAGGACTGCAAAGAAGTAAAATTCTTTTGTGCAAAGTGAACGCTATCAACCGAGCCCGTCATTTGAGCGTAATAATTTATAAAATGAAAACTTTGATAGCCGCTCCATTTTTTATTTACCGTAAAATCTTTTTTAAGGCTTATTGCCTTTTTCAAAAAATCACTATAATCCATTGGCCCTTTTCTTTGATCACTCCAACTTACATTTGCAATCCAAGTGCCTTTTTTTGTTGGGCCGGACAAGGTAAGGTCAAGCCTTTTTAATCCAAGATTATTTGCTTGTGTGTTAAATTCAATCACGGGCTTTGATGTACCTGATTTTGTCAAAAAATTCACCACACCACCAATAGCTTCTGCCCCATACAATGCAGAAGCTGGGCCTTTAATCACTTCAATTGAATGTGTAGCGGAGGCGTTAATCTCAATAAGTGCATTATTGCTGAATAAGCCACTAGTGCGTATAGGGATTCCGTCTTCTAGGTATAAATACAAGCCTTTAAGTGAAATTGGTTGTCGGATAGCCATCATATGCTGCTCGTTGCCAATAGTAGGCATATATACGCCACTCACTTTATTCAATAAGAAATCAATCCTGCTCGCTTTTGTTTTTGCAATTACCTCAGGCGTAATTAAAGCAATGGCAATAGGCGATTCAATCCTGCGTTGTTGCAGTTTATTGGCAGTAACAATAACTGTAGTTAATGGTTTATAGGCGGTATCCTGCGCTTGGGCGTGATGTAGTAATAATAAAAGGCAGGACAAATACAGAGTAAACTTCATAGCTCCAAATTTACTAGTTAATCATAGTTCTACATAAATTCTATCCAAGTAAATTATAATAACTACAATTAAAAAAAAGGCCCTCGAATTTCGAGGGCCTTTGTGAGGGAACAAAAAAAGATATTTATATAATAACTACACTATTTGTCGTTCCAAAAATATTTGATGTCTGGCTTTCTGCATCTGCATCATTGTGCCAAGTTGATTTATCAACAAAATATTTAAACTCATGCGTGCTATCCTTTGGTAGGTTTACTTCTGCCGAGAACACACCTTCTTTCCTTTTTGACATGGGTACTGGCTTTTTCCAGTCGTTATTTAATCCGAAAATTTCCACTTTTTTTGCGTCTGAAATAAAACTAAATTTCACTTTTGCGTAGTCTTTAGTTTTGAAGTATTTTTTTTCAATCATAACGTTGCTTTTCTGATGTGAATTACAAAGGTAACCCAAACGTAAATTCAAAAAAAATCCTTTCAGCAATACTGAAAGGATTTTTTTTATAGATACTTATCTATTATATAAAGATACTCACTATAAAATAAGTAATTGCTGCAAGTGTAGCACTAACTGGAATGGTTAAAACCCAAGCCCATAGCAAGCTTGTAGTAACTCCCCAACGTACAGCACTTAAACGTTTTGTTGCACCTACTCCAATAATAGAACCAGTAATAGTATGTGTAGTAGAAACAGGAATACCCATTTGTCCAGTGAAGAACAAGGTAAAGGCACCTGCAGTTTCTGCAGCCACCCCTTCAAGTGGGGTAACTTTCGTAATTTTAGAACCCATTGTTTTTACAATTTTCCAACCACCGCTCATGGTACCAATTCCGATAGCTAAATAACAGGCCACTGGAACCCAACTAGGTAGTTGACTAAAATCTTGTATACTACCACTTGCAATTAATGCCGCTCCAATAATACCCATTACTTTTTGAGCATCGTTTCCGCCATGCCCAATACTAAAGGCTGCAGAACTAAACAACTGTAATTTTTTAAACATATTTGCTACCGTGTAAGCTGTAGGCGTTTTAATTTTTTCTACGTACAGGTATACCAACATAAATAATATAGCAGTTCCAATTACACCATATACGATTATTGAATTATCAGCTTTGTCAATCTCTGCAGCAAATTTCTTTTCAATATTGAATTTCAATAATTTAGCTTCCACCTTTTCGATATTTTTTGGTCGAATAGGATATATGCCATTCATTAGTATAATTGCAGAATCTTTGCTGATTGTACCTGTTAAAAATAATTTAATAGGCGCTTTGTATCCTTCAGTTTTTTCTTTTACAATATCATACTCTGCTTTGGCTGAATCACTTTCCGCTGCTTTTGATTCCAAAAACAAGAAATCATTTGCATTTCTAGCGTCATCCTTCAATTTACTAACTGCAACACTTTCTAACCAGCCGTTTTGTTTAGCTGTGGCAGCAATTTTGTTTGCACTTGAATTATCAAAATCATCCAATAGAGGGTGTAATAATTCATAGGAAGCATTGGCCTTATTTAATTTTTCCTCATTTAAGGTTAACGCAGCTATAAGGGCTGTATCGGCAGGTTTTTTTAAAAGCTCCTCCTTAATTGAAACTACTTCTTTCTTGTACTTATCTATTCCGTAGAATTTTTTTACGTTTTCATTTATTTTACTATTCTCAAATATGTCAAACATTAAAACAGTTGCTAATGTTGCAAGGCTAATAATAAACATACGCCACCATATATTTCTCATAATGGTGACCACCGTTATAAAAACAGAAATAATAATACCAATAAGGGGGGCTAAGAAAATAAATAACACTGTCTTCATTATTGTATCAGCATCTACAATTTTTGACCAAGAAATGTCAAATCCTTTAATCATCAATGCGTGCGCTATTGCTGCCCCTGCGAATCCACCAATAAGGGTATGTGAGGAAGAAGAAGGGATACCATACCACCAGGTAAGTAAGTTCCAGAAAATTGCAGCTATCAAACCTGAAAAGATTACAGGAAGTGTAATGAATTCTTTATATACTGTTTTGCTAATAGAGTTTGCAACTGCGTGGTCTTTAAAAATCCAATAAGCAACGGAGTTGAATAATGCTGCCCATAAAACAGCTTGTAATGGTGTTAAGACCTTTGTTGAAACCACTGTTGCAATTGAGTTTGCAGCATCATGGAAACCATTGATATAATCGAATATCAAGGCAAGGGCTATAATAATAATTAATAATGTCATCTTGAATTTAATTAAGCGTACTTGATAATAATAGTTTCAATCACATTTGAAACATCCTCTATTTTATCAGTGGCAATTTCTAACACTTGATATATTTCTCTTTTCTTGATAACTTCTTTAAAATCATTTTCTTGTTCAAATAATTTTTCAATACTCATATCAAAAACATCGTCCGCTTGATTTTCAATACTATTAACCTTAATCATTGCCTCAGTCATTTCTTTAATATTCTTCATATTACGTAAACCTAAAACTGCTTTTTTAGTTTCTTGGGTTCCTTGTAAAATCAATTCCGCTAACTTATGTATTCCTGTATCGTTAGGGTTTACTTTGTAGAAGTTGATTTTTTTAGCAGATGCATATATGTAATCTGCGATATCGTCAAGAGAGGTAGCTAAGTAGTGAATATCTTCCCTGTCAAATGGAGTAATAAAGTTTCTTCCTAATTCTGTAAAGATATTATGTGTTAGGTCGTCGTTTTTATGTTCTAAATTTTCTATCTGCGCTAATATACTTGCTCTAACGTCTACGTCGGGTTCGTTTACCATCTCCTTTAATTTTACACCCATTTCATATACGTGTTCTGCAACCTCTTCGAATAATTGAAAAAACACACGGTCTTTTGGCAAGAAAATCTTCATGATTGAATTGAAGTCCATAAAAAAAATATTTGATGATTATTTAAATACGACTACAAACCTCCCGAATTAGTCATTGATTATGTAAAATCCAATATTACCAAATTGTTAAGAAACCTAAATTAATTGAATATCAACTAGTTATACTAGCTTGCATACTCCTTTTTCTTATTACTTAACAATTTGGTAATACTGGGATAACCTTCGGTTAATAATCTTAATTGTTACTTTGCTTCAATAATTAAGCACTTATTCAATGAAAAAATATCTCCTATTAATTTGCCTTGCTTCATTTACTTTATTTATGCCCAATAAAGGAGCCGCACAATTTTTGATGGATATGGTGGACACTACAAAGGACGCGGGCAAAGGTTTATTGAGTATTTATAAGAAATACGACCACTTAAAAATAGGAGGCTATATTCAACCACAGTTTCAATTAGCTGCTGAAAAAGGGATAAAGAATTTTGAGGGAGGTGATTTTGGAACCCAAGTGAGTAATAGGTTTATGCTAAGAAGAAGCAGGGTGAGAATTGACTATGTACATTTTGGGCAGACCAAGGACCCGGGAGTGCAAATTGTATTTCAATTTGATGCCAATGAAAGAGGTTTTACAGTTAGGGATGTTTGGGGAAGGGTATTTGATAATAAAACCAAGCTATTTTCCTTTACTACGGGTATGTTCGCTAGGCCCTTTGGTCATGAAGTCAATTATAGTAGTAGCGACCGAGAATCTCCGGAAAGAGGTAGGATGTCTCAATTACTTATGAAAAGTGAACGAGATTTAGGGGCTATGATAAGCTTTGATCCACGAAGAAACATTCGTGGATTAAACAAAGTAAAATTGGATTTGGCAATTTTCAACGGACAAGGCATTAATGCAACGGGGGATTTTGATAATAGTAAAGACTTAGTTATTAGGCTTTCTTCAAAACCTATTAAGTTATCGCAGGAGACTCAATTAACATTTGGCGCTTCCACTCTACAGGGGGGACTCATGCAAAATACAAAGTATAAATATTATACCGGCGCACTTAATGGGCTAAAAACCACTTTGGTTGATTCAAGTACTCAAAACCTATGGGCAGACGCACCAAGAAAATATTATGGCGCAGATATACAAGTTAAAATAAAGAATAAGGTTGGATTTTCGGAATTCAGGGCTGAAATAGCAGGTGGGCAGCAGTCGGCATCGGCTAATAATAGTGAAACACCTGTAACCTTACTTTCGGGTACCGATGGGTTACATGTAAGGAATTTCAATGGCGCTTATTTTTACTATGTTCAAACCTTATTCTCAATTAAGCATCAGTTAGTAATTAAATACGACTGGTACGACCCTAATACCAATGTTGCTGGCAAGGAAATAGGTGCGCAAGGTTCAAATTTTAGTGCTGCAAATATTAAGTATACCACTTTAGGTATGGGATACGTAAATTATATGTCTGAAAATATAAAGTTAGTCGTTTACTATGCTAAGGTTTGGAACGAAACAACCCAGTTAATAGGCTACTCAAAGGATGTAAATGACAATGTATTAACGCTTAGGGTCCAATTTAGATTTTAAGGATCAACTATACAAACCCAACTAGGGCTAATTATAAAAAAAGGGAAACAGTAAACCGCCTCCCTTTTTAAAAATCCATAGCTTTCCCCCAAAAGCTGATCTAATTTCAGATTATTATCTATTATTTATCGTAAATAAGTTACCAATTGAGTTTAGTAATAGGTTATTTCTTATTTTTATAGACATTCATTTATACATAATAAGTTACTTTCCTAATTTAATAATTGATAACCAATGAGTTACGTTAAAATATTCATTTCCATTTCATTTTGCTTTTTTATTGGATTAATAAATGGTAAAGCTCAAAATCATGCGCTTGATTCAGTTTATTATGTAAAAATGGATCCTTTTTTGAGTAAAATAATTGAACTACAGGACCTTGAAGCAAACATAATGCTTTCAAAGTATGAGAATATAATTCCAACAAACGGGACATTATTCTCTCCTAATGCCCAAGAAATCATAAAAAACAAAAAAAAATTATATGTTACTATTCAACAAACAGGTTTCTTGTTTGAGTACATGGGATTAAAAGATAGTCTTGCCATTTTTAGGCGCATGGATGCAACAGTCAATATTAATTATAATATAGGTTGCTTAACATTTATATATAAAGACCAATTATTCAGTTATGGCGGTTATGGTTTTTGGAAGTCAAATGGTCATATTAGAAAATATAATTATTTAGATAGGCAATGGGACATAATACCAACAAACAAAGAAATCTTTAATCTTGGCTATAATTGGTTTTCAAAAAAAGAGAAAAAACTTTATGTCCCATTTCAGCGAATAACTAATGCGGGTTTAATAGGAAGCACGCCTTTTCTAATTGGCTTCAATCACTACCAATCCTATATTTTCGATATGCGCACTTTACAGTGGGAAAAAATTGGTGCATTAAGCAAGCAATTAATTGAATTAATCAATAAAGGAGGAACGGGTGCGACTATGTATACTTTTGAGCATGGACAGCTTCTTTTATTAAATGACGAAGCATGGTTCTTTAATTATCATGAGAATAAAGTATATCATTCGGTTAAAGCTGATTTTAACCAGTTCTTTATTAGACGCGCTGGACTATTAGATGCCTTTTTTTATAAGGGTAAAATTTATTCATACAGTGTAGGGCCAAACATCTTTACTATTGTCCCATTTGATATGTCAAATTTTGAATTAATGGACTATCCTATTTGGGGAAGGGATACTAGCTATGATATATATATCGCAGGAGGTATTGGGTTGCTAATAATAATTATTGCAATAATT
>CAJATB010000024.1 GCA_903944755.1 uncultured Bacteroidota bacterium | reverse complement strand
TTAACAGGCCGCAGTGGGGTTTATAATATGGGCCGCAATTTTAGCTTAAAACTAAATGTTCCGCTACAGTTTGATTAATATGTGGACACTATAATACTTTAAATGGGCTAGTTGATTCAAGTGATTAACTAGCCCATTTTATTTGTACTCAATACTTTGAGTAATTTAATATTCTTATTTTGTCCTCTAGCTCTTTTTCATTTTTGTGGTAAATTTCTAAAAAGATAATTTTCTGCTCCACTGAAAAATAAATATAAATTAATCTTAATCCAGAATAAACTCCTTTCCCAGGAAAAGACTTTGACGCTATTTTCTTGATTTTTATAATTGGAACCTTTAATCCTAAGTTATCAATCATATAACTAAAAGGGGGACGTGCATTTGGTAGGGACTCTACTATGGATTTGATACTTTCTAAATCCTCCTCAATAGATTTATATTTTTTTAATAATCTTTTTACATCTTTATCAAATTCGGGGATAGAAATAAAAATCATTCCCCTGAATTTTGTTCTGTATAATTCCTAACAGTATAAGGGGCTTCTCTATAAAAGGCTAACTCATAATTAATATCGCCCCCTTCCTTTGTTACTTTAATTGGCATATCATTTTGAGTGTAGGTGATAATTTGGTCCTCGGTCCAATTACCAACCAGGTCAATGGTTTGATCAATAACTTCCTTTTCACTTGCAAGCATTTGGGTAAGGTCTGATTTTTCTAGGGGTATATATCTTAACTGAACCACTCCGTTCATTTTAGTTTTAATTCGGAGGATACTTTCATTGTCTAAAAGTTTTTTTAAAATACTATCAATATTTTTAGGAAAACAATTACCTGATAATTTACGATATTGAATACTTGACAAATGAGACTCATGTATTTCGTAATTATTAAAGTCCACTAAGTATAAAATTTTATAAAGTACGGATTCGTTAATATTTACCTTTCCTGCAGTTTTTTCAATAATATATAAGATTGAGTTTTTGAATTTAATAAAATCAAACTTGGGAATAGAGACACGCTCTTTTGGTTTTGTACTTTTTGCAAAGTAGGCGACTTCGGGTTCAGCTGTTGCCATATAATTTTCCGATAAAAATTCATCCATTGAAAATCCAAGCACTGAAGCTAGCAGTTGCATTTCAAAAACATCCACACCTCGCTTGCCAAGTTCTATTTGAACAAGCGATGGTCTTGATATTGAAATAGATTTAGCAAGGTCGTTCTGTGAAAGGCCTTTCGCTTTTCGAATTTGAATAATACGACTGCCTAATTCTTGTTTGTTTAAAAGGTACATGTAACAAAACTAGATAATGTTTTAATATAAAACAATTTAAAGTATGAAATTAGAACATATGCTATATTCTGCAGACAAAATAGGCTTAAATCTTAGTACATTTAGGAATTAATATGCTAAAAAAATGAAGATGAAATACCTGCTAATTGGCGCAATCGTTTTACTAAGTGGATCAAGCGTAACCGCTCAAACAACTAGTAAAATGCCTTTAAATAAGGAGGAACAAAAAATAGTAGCCTATATCGATGCCAACATGCCACGGGTTATTGAGTTATTAAAAGAATCGGTAAATATAAATAGCGGGACATTAAATACAGAAGGCGTAAAAAAAGTAGGTGCAATATTTGCAAGGGAGTTAGCTAATGCAGGATTAAATACACAATGGATAAGTTTGCCGGATTCATTAATGCGTGCGGGACATTTAGTAGCCACAACAAAAGCGGCCACAATTCAAACAACAACAAATGTCACAAAACCAAAAGGAAAAAAATTATTTTTAATAGGACATTTGGACACTGTGTTTGAACCCGATATGCCCGCGAACCCGTTTACTATGTTAAACGACACAACAGCAACAGGCCAAGGGGTGAATGACACAAAAGGGGGAAACGTAGTAGCGATAATTGCCTTACAAGCATTGCATGCACAGGGCCTTTTGAATGAAGCGGCAATTACAGTATACTTTACAGGGGATGAAGAAAAAAGCGGTCGGCCAGTAAGTGTAAGCCGAAAAGATTTTATAGAGCGTGCAAAACAAACGGACATCGCATTAGGTTTTGAAGGTGCGAATGGTTTAAATACTATTGCTACTGCAAGAAGAGGATCAAGTGGATGGCGTTTAGAAGTGAAAGCAAAAACAGGACATAGCTTAGGTGTGTTCACAAAAAGTGCAGGCTATGGGGCAATATATGAAGCAGCCCGAATTGTAAATGAATTTAGAGCACAATTAAGTACTGAAAAATATTTAACCTTTAACCCGGGTGTATTTATAGGAGGTTCCGAAATGCAATACAACGAAACAACTGTTACAGGCACAGCAATAGGAAAAACAAATATTATATCTCCAGCAACGGTAGTCACAGGGGACTTGCGTTTTTTAACTGAGGATCAAAAAGTGAATGCAAGAATAAAAATGAAAAAAATTGTTGCAGAAAATTTAACAGGCACCAAAGCAACAATTACATTTAGCGACGGCATTCCAAGTATGGCACCAACCGAAGGCAATAATAATATACTAGCAGTAATTGACGGTGTAACAAAGGATATGGGTTTAGGTGCAACAATTGCTGGCGATCCCGCAGGTCGCGGCGCAGGTGATATTTCTTATATTGCTGCTTATGTAAGTTGCGTGGACGGCTTAGGTGCATCAGGCAAGGGTGCACATGCACCAGGAGAGACTATTAATTTAAAGGAATTACCCTTATTAATAAAAAGGGCTGCATTAACAATGTATAGGTTAACGAGATAGGGCGCAGATGTGTAAAAATTATTAGTAGCGCTAAAAACATAAAGTAAACAGTAGCAACTTTTATTCCGACAAGATGGTGCAGTATATTTTAATTTATAAATAACTATTTCAATTCAGTAAAGTTGTTCTTAATTTAAAACTCGTCGTAAATGTCAATTCTTTGTTTAATGCCTAGTCTTCTAAAAATAGCTTGTTTAAGGGGCACTAAAAAATGAAAAGGATCCTTAATAAGGTGCAAGGAACTCCAATAAGCCCTTTGGAAAAGGTGTTCTTGAGAAGCCATGTATACTAGTGGCTTTGTATTAAAGGGATCAATTTTTATCAGCGCAAAACCACCCCACATTTCTCGGTAGGTGTTATTATGCCAAAATGAACCAGTTATATAATCCAATTCAACATAAGCCACACTTGGGTAAGCCTTATAATTAATTGATTTTATACCTCTTCGCGATTGCGGGTTAAAGCTATCGTGTAAAATTATTGTAATGGGATGCTTATGAGGATAAGCAAGAATTGCTAACAAATCCTGTTGGACTGCTTTGGTAGTATGGTCTCCGTCTACCAAAATAAAATCAAGTGTTAAGCCGGCTAGTTCAATTTCTTTAAAAACCTTTGTAATTGTAGTATGACTTTCGCCAATTCTAAAATTTACATTTGGAAACTTATCCGATAAGAAACGCGCTGGTGCATTACTAATATCAATAGAATATACATTGTTTGAGAAATGATTTAATACCTGTAAACTACCCCCCTTATATGTACCAATTTCAATTGCTGCATTGGGACGTATATGTTCCAGTAAATTAATAAAACAATATTTTTCTGCTCTTGACATTTGCCATTCTAAATCTTCGTCAATATTAAAAGCTGAAAAAAAGGGAATACCCACGTTTGAATGCATAAAAATTTATTTAAAAAGGGCTTTTATATTTAACCAAACAAACATAGGAACAATTTCTGCATAACGCTTAAAAAGTCTCCGCGGTTCTTTTAATAAGCGGTAGAGCCATTCTAATCCAAATTTCTGAATCCAATTTGGGGCACGTTGCAAATTGCCAGTAAAAAAATCAAATACGGCACCTACGGTAATAATATAGTTTACGTTTACATGTTTAGCTAAGTTGGCTGCAAAAATTTCTTGTTTAGGTGTGCTTAGTCCAATCCACACTACATTTGCGCCAGAAGCATTTATAATCGCCCCTAATACTGCATATTCTTCATAGGTCATTTCTGTGAATGGTGGACTATACGTACCAACCACATTTGCATTGCCTAGTTTTTGGGAGGAAGCTTCTTGTAGTTGAAGGGCAATGCCTTGTTTGCCACCACAAAAAAAATGTTTAATAGGGTAGGATGCAGTACTTGTCATTACTTCTTGAAAGGTGTCAAGTCCAGTACAGCGTTGCATTTCTTTTTGACCCTTTAAATGGCCTACCCAAACAATAGGCATGCCATCGGGAAGATTACAATAAAACTTGTTCAATATATCTTTAAAACCTGAATGCTTATTAGCAAACACAATACCATGCGCGCTTGTTGCACTTACTAAACGATTTATAGCCTCCGCGTTAATAATTGAATTAATTAATGTGGTGGCAAATGATTTACTATTACCAACAAATATATCAATCCCTAAAATATTGACAGTTGAAATATGGTTATGTGCTGTATTAATAAAATTTAAATTAGCTTAATAAAATCATTGCCCATTATTTACCTGCTCATTAATCCAAGTAAATGTTTTTTGCATACCTACAATTAAAGGAGCACTAACTTCCCAGCCAATAGTGCTTCGGTATAAATTATTATCGGACTTGCGACCGCGTACACCTAATGGACACCTGAATCCATATTTATCTATAAATTCTTGACCATCAATATTATGGATAGAAATATTTTTTCCTGAAATATCAATAGCCATTTGCGCCAGTTGGTTAATAGTAATCATTTCTTCGGAACCAATATTTAGTGGCCCATTAAAATCACTCTTCATAAAACGTTCAATGGCTTCTAAGCAATCTTCAATATATAAAAAACTACGGGTTTGTTGGCCATCTCCCCAAACTTCAAAACTTCCACCATTAGGGGTTTCAGCAGCTTTGCGCGCCATAGCTGCGGGCGCTTTTTCTTTACCACCATTCCAGGTACCATAAGGACCAAACACGTTGTGAAAACGAGCTATTCGTACATTTAAATTATAATTACTAGCGTAAGCTAAAAATAAACGTTCACTAAAAAGTTTTTCCCAACCATATTCAGAATCAGGATTAGCCGGGTATGCCGAACCTTCCTCGCAATTTGGGTTATTAGAGTCAAGTTGGTTGTGTGCAGGATAAATACAAGCAGAAGAGGAATAGAAAATTTTTTGCACCTTTTTCTTAACTGCTTCTTTGGCTACGTTTAAGTTTATTAATGCAGAATTGCTCATTATATTCGCATCGTTCAAGCCGGTAAAAATATATCCAGCTCCCCCCATGTCTGCTGCCAATTGGTAAAGTTCATAGCAGTCCTCAAAAATCACTTTTTCTACAGCAACAGGATCGGCAAGGTCACATTCAATAAATTCGTGACAAATGTCTTCTTGCTTAAGGTATTCGTGTTGTTTAATGTCGGCAATACGTACAAAAAAGCCATTAAGTTTAAGCTTTTTGGCCAAATGGCCGCCTATAAAACCTCCCCCGCCTAAAATAATAACCTTCTTCATGAATTGCGATGTAATTATGTGTTACAAATTTAATTTAATGCATTCATAAATAGGAATTATTATATGTATTTTTTTAACAATGAGAACCTTTGTAAATTGCAATACATGAAGGAAGCTGTATCAAATTATTTTAGAAAACGTCGTTTTTGGTTTTTTACCAATTTCATGCACCAGGCAGTGCCTAATAATAGGTCAGTAAAGATATTAGACATAGGGGGCACTCAACAGTATTGGCAAAAAATGGGTTTTATTATGGGACCTCAAACCGAAATTATTTTATTAAACCTATATAAAAACGAGGTAAATGAACCAGGTTTCACTAGTATAGTGGGTGACGCCTGTAATTTAACAGGTATAAATGACCAAAGCTTTGATATTGTATTTTCTAATTCAGTGATAGAACATTTGTATACAAAAGGCCAGCAGCAAAAAATGGCCAATGAAGTAGCAAGGGTAGGGAAAAGTTATTTTATTCAAACGCCGAATAAATATTTTCCAATAGAACCACACTGGTTATTTCCCTTATTTCAATTTTTGCCATTTGCCCTGCAAGTTTTTTTAACTCAACATTTTACTTTGGGGAATATAAAAAAAGCAAATAGTAAAGAAGCAGCTATAAACTTAGTTAAAGAAGTAAGGTTATTATCAAAAAAAGAATTTACATTTCTTTTTAATGATGCGAAAATTTATAAAGAAAAAATACTGGGTGTGACTAAATCTTTCACCGCCTATAAAATAGCTAATAAAGAATAAATAGGGAGTTGCTTAGTAATAAAAAATTATTTAAACTGGCATTCTTTAAATAATCTAGTAATACCTATTATTCCTATATACTACTTTATTCAATGCTACTTTTTCTTCCAATTTATAAAGTAAGTTACACCACCGTAAGCATATATATTGGTGCGATTTTGTTTAGGCATCCAGCCATAGTTACTTGCATGCACATACTGTGCATGTCCATGTATTAAAAATTGTTTGAAACGTTTTTGGTATTGAGCACCAATAGCAAAATCAATCCAGCGTTCATGATTAGTTAAATAAGGCTCGCGTAAGGCATCGTGTACTATTCTTTGTAAGGTAATGCCTTGTTTATTAAAACCGTTTTTCATTGTAACCTGAAGTGTTTGCATATTACTGCCATTACCAATCCCCGCGCCAATAACCCTACTTTGGTTGGTATAACTACCTTGGTATTCATAGGTATTTCCCGTGCCCCTTACTACATAGTCAACCGACATAGCTAACTGTGTAAATTCCATCTGAATATCCAACCACTTATTATTATTAAATGGAATTAATTTTTTAAAACCTACGGTTGAAATAGAACCATGATTTGGACTCATTATATAATCACGTAAATTATAGGTGTTGTCGTTGGAACCATATTCAGCATATAATTCAGCATGCGCTTCTTTAAAAACATAACGCCCCGAAACCGAAATCAACTGCTTAATTTTAGTACTACTTCCTGTTACTGTATAATATTTACTTGTACTTCTAAACAAGCCAACAAATATGGGTAGGTAATCATAAATAAAATTATCCCTATTACCTGTATAGGTATTATAAACATAACCTACTCTTGTAAAACCAAGAAATAAACCAGGTACCCATTTTGGGTTATAGCTTACATGAATTGCATTTAGGTAGCGCCAGTCACCCGTATCTAGTTTAGGGTTTGCCGGGCTACCGCTATAATTACCTTGTGCGTAGTAAAAAGTAGTAAGGTCCTTTACTTCTAATAATACCGAAGTATCTTCAATAAGTTTACCAGCAATTAAACTAAATTCAAAATTACCAATGGGTGTTTTTAAGGGCTTGGTTGTATTTAAAACTAAATGATTAAAGCCAGGGGCATTATTACTCATTAACAATGAATTTTGAATCCCCGGTCCCCACCATAAATTTTCATTTGAAACTCCCACTGAAATGCCACCCGCTGTTATGCGAACGCTGGACTGGCCTAAAAATGCACGGCTATAGTTTGGTTTTGTTTCAGCACCGTAACCATTTCCTTTTTCAAAATTAGGATTTGCGGCATACACGAATTCTGGTTTAAGCTGTATACTAAGTAAACCCCATTTTGCGAATACACCACCGGTTACATAAGTTTGTATCCCCTTTGCATCCATAAATCCAGCCTGGTTGGTTCCATAAGGGCTATGTGAATTGTACCTAAAATTTGCAGCTAGTGGAAGTGCTTCTACCCAGGTATTTTTGTTGTTGGTATAAATGGTAGAAGAAAAAGAATAAGTTGAATCAATTAAACGTAACAAAGAATCGGTACGTAATTTTTTTGAAGTAAAAAAAGGACGCGCAGTTAAAGAATGGTTGATATTAATTTTACCTTGTAATTGTAAGTCACGTAACAATTCGTCAACCGCAGTCAATCCAACAGGTATAGTTTGTGCCTTTGTAATAAGCGTTGCACCTAGTACAAAAAACAGTACTAAAAATAATAATAAACTATATTTAATTTTTCCTTTTATTTTCATTTTATTCATTAGCTAGGCTATAAATTCGTTTATTTCAATACTTCCAAATATGCTTACAATACTATTTACTCCATTCAATAATAACCATGAGCGATTACCAATGGTATACTACTGTTAAGTTTCCGTGTACATTAATTGGGTCATAACCATTCCCTGGTAATACAGGGTCAACCAATGGAATCTCCCACCAATTATAATTTAATGACCTTGTTATACCAACCTGCGCTTTTACAAATAAATGTTTTTTTACTTCAAAATACGCATGGTACAAGGCGCTCATATCAATCCAATGTTTTTTCCAATACCTAATGGGGTAATAGGCATTATAATAAAAATCGTTATTCTGCACAATGCGTTCTAGCATAATGCCCATTTTCGCCCTACGCTTTAAAATGCTAATATCTATGGATTGACTTTTGCCTCCAGACCCAATGCCCGCACCCATAATTTTACCTAACTGCGTATAACCCTGCCTAACGTTACTATTAATATACCAGCTTCTTGCATTGTAAACTTCTTGTGCATTGGTGGCTTGTAAATTTGTGAACTCTGTAGTTACTTCAAAGCGAATGTGGTGTCTGTTTTCATTAGTGATTTTTCTAAAACCAACTACATAGCCACGGTTATAATTTTT
The DNA here is from genome assembly GCA_903944755.1 of uncultured Bacteroidota bacterium. GTDB lineage: Bacteria > Bacteroidota > Bacteroidia > Chitinophagales > Chitinophagaceae > Sediminibacterium. The sequence continues at coordinate 8,567 of CAJATB010000024.1, read as the reverse complement.
ATCAGTAATTAGGTTTACAATACTAGCTCCTCGGTCGTTACGCCCGTATTCGGCATATACCTCAGCACGTGCTTCCTTTAATAAGTATCTAAAAAATACACTTCCATAAGTTGCTTTCAAATTTGCCTTTTCGGCATTAGAAACAAGTACGCCGGCAAATGGAAGCAAGTCCAATGGGCCGCTCATATTATTATTATAAATTGAAGTGCTTTTGCTTGCACCTAAAAATAAACCAGGCACCCATTTTGGTTGAAAGCTAAAAGTGTACCCTGTAAAATAACGCCAATTGTTAGGTTTAGGATTGTATAATATTACCCCATTCATTACCCTGTTGGTATCGGGAGGGAAAATTGTTGAATTATCAAGCTTGCCAAAAACCATTTGAGCTTCAAAAGTTCCCCATTTAGAAATAATTGGCTTATTGGTTTGTAAAGCTACATGTAAAAAACCAGCAGCATTATTAGTCATTAATAAACTATTCTTAATACCGGGTCCCCACCAAATATTTTGAGTGGAAATACCTACAGAAATATCTTTATAAAAATTGTATTGAATTTTGGATTGCCCAGGGAAAGCTTTTAAAATAGGTTTTGTGCCAAACTGTTCAGGGGCATCTACATTGTTTAACCATTTATAATACGACCACCAAATAGGATCATAGTTTTCATGCTTAAAAGTTTCAAAAGGGCGGTTATTGGAATAAATAATTTCAGGTTGGAACTGAAATTCCCATCGCTTGTGTTTAAAATATACCCCAGCCGATAAATATAGTTGAGGGCTAACCGTAGGGAGCATAACGCCAAAATTTTGTCCTACGGGGTGATGCGAATTAATGAGACTATTAAAAACAAGTGGGAGGAAAGAAACGCCTTTTTTATAAGGTTTGGTTTTATAAAGTGACGCTATATCATTATTTAAATCAAGTGGCCTAATAGCAAAGGAATAGGCATTCGCCCCTTTGTTTGAATCGGACACGGCTCCAATTAATTGTTGGTTTCGCAGGTAGTCAGTGAGAAAATCTTTTTCAAGGCTAAGGCTTTGTGCATTACCAGGAATTAAAAATAACAAGCAAAATGCTACACAAGCCAGGAAGGACAGTATTATTTTATTCTTAGTATGCATAAGCAAGTATCCAGCCTAGGTAAAAGGCAATTATTTGTTTTTTGATAAATCAATCGTATAAAAAATAATTAAACCCATAAGTATAAAGCCGCCAAAGAAACCTAAAGCGCCATATTTTAACTTAGAAATTTTATTCTTCTTCAAGGGGAATTCGGGAGTGTCTAAAAGTTGTACAGTTGGTGATTCCTGCGCCAAAGCGGTTTTGCTTAATTCTAAATTTTTAACAATTTCGGCATATACCGCCGACTGCATAAATTTATCGCGTGTGTTAATCTCTGCTGAAACCGCAGGAGCTGCATATGCAAGGTTCACATCCAGCGTTTGTGCATTGGCTGTAGCTGCTGAAAAAGTTTTACGGTTTAATAAAATACCTAAACTATCAGCTCTTGCTTGTAAGCGGTCAATGTTTTTTCGCAGCCTGCCAGTTTTGGTGTTAATATAAAATGTAGTTGCTTCGTTTATTAGGTTCACACAAAATAACTTACTTAAAACTTCGTCCCTAGCACTAAATTGTAATTCAAAGAAACCTAATTTTTTATCAGGCTTAGCGACCGAAATCTCTTTCTCCTTAATATGTGCTACCATCACTTGCAACAAACTGTCTTCAAGTCGGGTTAAAGGTTTTATATTAAAATTAATATCCTTTCCAATTTTGCTATTTGCTTTCCATTTTGTTTTCCAGCCGTAAGTGGTTGCATACGCATCGGCAAGTGTAGTGTTTCCTGCTTCATCAAAATTAGTAAGCAATGTTTTTTTAATAAGGGAGTTACTTCTTAATAATTCAAGTACGTTGTCGCCAGCAAGCATGCTATTGGAACCCGACATGCCACCAATATCAATCCCAAGGGAACCTGACAATGCTGAAACCAACGAACCTCCACCTGACTTCGCATCTTCTACCACAAAACTAGTTCTTGCAGTATAAGTAACAGGCTGGAAGAATGCATAAGTAACAGCTATGATCGCTACAAGCAACCCTACCGCCGAAAGTGATTTCCAATAGCCAATTGTAAAAAGCAATTGTTGCTTCCATTGTTGAATTAGTATTTTAAATGAAAATACTTCGTCCTCCTGAATTTGAACATTGTCGTTGTTGGCCATGAATTATAATTTTAAACTAATCGCTAAAGTAACCAATGAAGTAACTACCCCGGTAATTGCTGAAATTTCAGCAATAGACAAAGTCCTTTTTTCGTTAGCTAACCTTTCTGGTACAATAATTTTGCTACCAGGCTGCACTCTTGGGTAATTTCTGAAAAATAAAAAGTGTCTCATTTTTTTATTTATACCATTGCTGTATTGTACATACGCTTTCTTCAAATGTGCCTTATCGGTTGCGCCCCCGGCAGCTGCAATATATTGGTACATATTACCACCCTCGTAATTTAAAATTTGCGGATTAAATACTGCGCCTTTTACTTCTACAAAAGGAACATTCTTAGGAATATAAATACTGTCGTTGGGCTGTAATAGAAATTGGTTATCGGCATTTGTGAATTCCGTTAACAAATTGGTTGCAACACGTAAGTTGTTTCTATATACTTGCACGTCGCTTAATTTGGCAAAAGGCGACAAGCCACCAGCCGACTTAAGTACATCTTGTATAGTTTGGTTTCTCTTTTCTAAACGGTAATCACCAGGGTATAAAATTTCTCCACGCACAATTACATTCCCAAGTGAATGATAGTTCAAAAGTTCAGGTACCATAATATAATCGAAAGGCTCTAAAGTAATGCTATTGTTACTGCGCAGGTTAGTGTCTACGCCAACTGTAATTAAATTAATTAACTGGTTGGCTAAAGTATCGGCTCTGTTTTTTTGTAAACGAGCAATTTGAATTTTATTATTATCGGCATTGGTATTAAACCCACCAGCTAATACAATTAAATCTTCAGCAGTCATGCCTCTGTGAAACACAAAAGAACCAGGTTTTCTAACAAACCCTGCAATGGTAATTAAAGGATTGTCTTGAAGGCTATCTTTCGCAACAATTAAAACTGAATCATAAGCAAGTAATGCAATGTCGGCTGTTTTTTTACCCACAATATCATATACATTAAATGCAATTAATTCTTTCTCCACCCCAAACCGGCTTCGCTTAATTAACCCTTTAGCAATACTTGTATTTTGAATAGTGCCACCTGCTTTTTTAATTAAGTCCCCAACAGTTAAGCCACTTACTTGTGCGTAAGTGCCTGGGTTATAAACTGCACCAGTAATGGTTGCCCTGTTTGCAATATTCAAGGAAATTTTATCAATAAAAATAGAATCTGCATTATGTGGTAAGTAGTTATTAAAATCGGCAACTGCAATATCTTTAATAACTCTATCACGGTCGCTAATTTGTATCACTTTTGCGGGGTTATTAGCTGCCGAATCGCCCAGTCCGCCAGCATACTTTATTACATCTGCAAGGGTTTCTTTTTCTAATAATTCATACACTGCAGGACGCTTAACTTCACCGGCAATAAAAACACGTTTTGTGTAAATAGGGAAACGAATAATATCTTGGTCTTCTAAACGTATTTCTTTATTTAAAATTCCATTTTGAAGAAAAGTGTAGAAATCAATATTTGTTAAAAGCTTATTGTTTCTAATAATTTGTATGGAACGCAACGAACCATTCTGCGCAGGCCCGCCACTTAAGTAAAGTACATTAAAGAAAGAAGCCAATGAAGAAATTTCGTAATTACCAGGGCGAACTGCTTCGCCTATTACTGAAACGCGAATACTTTTTACATTCGCTAAAGTAATAGTTACCTGAGTATTACCACTGCTAATTGCAGGGTACACTTTTTTTAACTTTGATTTAATACGTTCTGTAGCTTGTTCAATACTAAGGCCATTTAGTGCAACTATTCCAGCATAAGGTAATTGAGTATTTCCTTGTGCATCAATCATTGCATCAATTGTGCGTTCATTTAAGCCAGTAAGTGCAATACTTAAAACGTCGTCGGGACCTACTATATAATTTTTAGGAGTCGCTATTCTAAGGTTGGGCTCGAATTTTACATTCGGGTTACTAAAAAAATCATAACCGTAAAAAATACTTGTTTTTTTAATTTGAGGAACTACTAACACCCAGCTACTGTCCTTCATAAAATCGCTGGTATCACGAATAGTATTTTGTAATGTAAATTTAGATTTTGAAGCTGTTTGTACTTGAATTAACCTTCTTTTAAAAGTATTAACATCGCTAGGGGATAAACCTTGTTTAACTAAGTTTGCCATAGCCTCAGATTCCGACATCCCATTTTTTTGGGATTGTTGCCAAATTTGAATAATCTGTTGATCGGACAATTGGTTAATATTCATTTGACCAGCTACTTGTTTAGCTTGTTGTGCAAAAACGGAAGTTGCGCAAACTGTAAAAGAACAAACAGCGATTACTGTTAAAAAGGCAAGCTTATTTATATTCATTGTGTACGATGTCATTAAGTATAAGGCAAATTTATAACATTTGACATACATAAAGCCCTAAAAAAAGTGCTTATAAACCAAAATTCACTCCAAGGCTAAAGTTGCTAAAAGTGCTATTAGTTACCTGATTTGGGTAAATGGTATTAATGGTTCTAAGGTTTGCCTTTATATATAGGTTATTCAGCAATTCGTAGGAGGCATTAATGAACAATTCTCGTTGGTCGTAAATTTTTTCAAACAAGAATTTAGGTTGTGGACTATCTAGGTATTGTTGGTCAATAGTGGTTTCGGCGCCTTTACGACTTATTTGAAAACGAGCATCCAATTTTAACTTGGCAATGGGGGTATATTTTATACCAAAAAGTAGCCTGTCAAAATTATTACCCATCCAGTCACCCAATGGGAAACCATAGCTGGTATAGTTTAGCGCAGGGTTCAAATTATTGTAAACGCTAGGAAATACTTTTGTAAATTCAGCATAGGTAGTTAGGTATGGCACAAAAACATCGGTAACCGAAGCGCCTATATTATAGCCAAGTTGGTTTCTGCTTTTACTGGCATTGAATATTTCACCAACACGAATTTCATCAATAAAAAGGGTACTATAAAAATGGGTATGCTTGGGGCGGTTTTTAACGCTCAACTGAAAAAAGAGTTGACCATTACTACCGGCTAAAATATTGTAATTGCTAATATTATTGTCAGCCACTTTAAAAAACATTAAAGGGAGCAAATAAGCCATGTTTAATTTGTCGGCATAAACCATTGATTCGCCTAGGCTAAAGTCTACACCTTTCAAAGGGGTGATAGTAACCGAATGAGTAGCAAAGAATTTTGGAACATAAGTAGTGCGGGCCCCTCCGTAAACCGTATTATTAAAGCTATAGGTACTATTGCTGTCGGTAACTTTAGAATTAAGCCAAAAATGAGCATAATTAAATTTAAGCCACTTAAGTGGTTGGTAATCAATTCGTATATAGGGAGCAATAGGTGCTTTGTCGGATAAAACCATACGGCCATTTTGGCCATAGCCCCAAAGCATATTATCCTGACCAATATTAATAGAACCATTTTTCCAACTATAACCAATATTGGCTCGGTATTCGCTAAAGTTTACCTTTTTATTTACTTCGTCATAAATAAGGTTCACAAAACCAGTCCTTGGGCCATTATATATTAAAGCGTCTTTAGTGGTACCATCTCTATTTTCTGTAACATCTTTTCCAGAAACCTGAAACCCAATATGCTTACCCACTTTGCCCCAAAATTGAACTCCAATTGCGCGTTGTGTGAAATAAATACCATTGTAATTAATGCTAGCTCCTTGCATTAAAGGGTCGGCAGTAATATAAAAATTATCACCAGTTGCAGTAAACGAACGGAACCTGCCATTACTATCTTTTTTAAAAAAAGCACTTGATTCTTTATTACTACTTGTAAATGAAATTGGTGTGTATTCTTGTAAATAAAAACTAAGTTCTTTTTTTTCAATTACAGAAAGCAAACTTCCTTGTTTTTGCAGTTCAAATAATTTAATTGTAATGGTTTCTCTGCTAACAGGTAAAATTACATCATTGAATTCAATCAACCCTTTGTGTGACATCCTAGCTAAATATTGATACACTTCATTGTTATGGTTTTCAAAAACCATTTGTGCATTTGCTTGGGCAAAACATAAAAAAGACAATAAAAAGTAAACAAATATTTTTTTCATTTTAATATGCGTTTTCGTCGCCCTTAATAAAGTTAATAATAGTTTGTAACACAATTTGTAAATCCAACCAAAATGACCAACGGTGAATATAGTATAAATCGTAGTTTACGCGCTTTTGCATTCTGCCGGGTGTTTTAGTTTCACCACGTAAACCATTTACTTGAGCCCAACCTGTAATGCCAGGCAAAATAATATGCCTAAGCATATAATTATCAACCGAGTGCATGGATTCTATATTCATTGGTGTGGCGTGAGGGCGTGGGCCAACAACCGACATGTTACCAACTAATACATTCCAAAACTGAGGAAGTTCGTCAAAGTTAGTTTGACGTAAAATGCGCCCAATACGGGTAATTCGTTGGTCGTTTTTTGTGGCTTGGTTAAAACTACCATCGTCAAGCAGGTCGTGTATTTCAGCCACCATTGTCCTAAATTTGTAGCAAATAATTTTTTCATTATTCAAGCCCCAACGTTCTTGTTTAAAAATTATAGGCCCCTTAGAACTCAGCTTAATAAGCAAAGCAATTAAGGGCAGTAGCCACCAGCCAATAAGTACAAAAAATAAAACTGTAAAAACAATATCAAATCCACGTTTTAATAATTTGTTTTCAACTTTGTCCAATGGTAAGCCGCGCACGTTTATAATAGGCACGGCACCAATATTATTTATTTGGTTTGCAGTACTAGTGTATTGGTCAAAATCGGGTAGAATGCGCACGTTAGTATTAAAATTTTCACATAATTCCATACACTGTTGAATTTGTTTGGACTGTGCATTTGGGAGTGCAATAACTACTTCGTCAATATTTTTTTTAGCTAATAATTCATTCAATGTAGCAATGTCGCCAAGGTGTTTGCAGTCATTCATATGGGCACTTGGTTCGTCCAAATAACCCATACACTTATAACCGTAGTGGTAAAACTTATTTATAGCTTCATAAAAATCTAAAGCCGCATGTGTTGAACCAGTTATTAATACATTTTCATACAAGCCTCGTTTAATAATAATAGCATGCACGTATTTTCTAATTGCATATTTAGAAACAAGCATTAAGCCTAATAATATAAACACATAAGTATAGAAAAACGTAGCTTCTAATACAAAATACGACTTCACTAAAAAAGCAATAGCACTAAATAAAATTAAAAAAATAACTATAGTGTAAATAATAAACACTATTTCTTCCGAGAATTTTTTGGACCTTCTGTCACCATAAATTGTCGAAAAATAAGCAGCAGTATACCAAGCGCAAATACCAATGGCAATAAATGCAAAAGGTTGCGTGAAACGGGTATTGCCTGCATTAAAAACGTCCATTCGCATAACAATAACATAAGCCAGCACAATCATGAGCGTGTCTAGTAAAAGGCGAAAAGAATGATAACGTTGGTTTATTTTGGACATTACGTGCTAACTCATTGGTAATTATATATTGTAAATCTCATTAATTTTTTTGATATGTACTATTTCTCCATATAATTTTAATGATTTATTTCGTGCATTGGCCGATATAATAGCAATTTCATTTGGCGTCAGGGACTCGAAAACATTAATTGCATTCATTAAGGCCTTAGCATCACCGGCGGCGTATAAAAACCCATCCACGCCGTGTTCAATCATATTATTAGTGTTAATAGAAGCAGCCACAATGGGAATAGTACCCATGCGTTGTGCTTCTATTAAAATCATGGGCATGGATTCAATCCAAATAGAAGGGAAAATAAGGGCCTTACATTTAGTTAGCAAAGCCTGAATTTGTGCTTTAGACTGTAAGCCAACAAATTCAATAGCAGGTTTATTAATAGTTGCGACCAGGTTTACCAAGTCCCCATTTCCAGCAATTACTAGTTTTTTGCCGGAAATGGAAAAAGCTTCTATTAAATGACGAATTCCTTTTTCCTCAGTTAGCCTACCCGCAAATAAATAAAAATCATCCGGGGAGGGTTGCTTTACATCCAAATAAGTATTGGGTAAGAAATTTGCTTTTAAAATAATTTTATGTGCAGCAATCCCCTTTTCAATAAATAGCTGTTTGGTAAATTCATTTAGTACTATAAAGCAATCTACTTTATTTCTCCAAGTACCAATAGCATCGTTAAATCGAATACTAAAGGCTAAAGTAAAACTCGCTATCCATGAATTTTTAAAACATTTATTTTTAAGGCCATGCTTAAAACTATTGCCTTGTTTGCATTCAAAGCAATTTTGGTTGTTTCTAAAAAAATTAGCACTTAAGCAAAATAGCCTGTAATTATGAATGGTCATTACGGTTTTGGCGCCTGCTAATTTAGCTGCCCAAAATACCGAAGG
>CAJATB010000023.1 GCA_903944755.1 uncultured Bacteroidota bacterium | reverse complement strand
GTTTATAATTTAGGATCGGATGGTTTGCAAGCGGGGTATTATTATTGGAATGGAGCAAGCTGGGCGACTATCGCTACGGCTACTTCTGCTGGAAATGGTGTTACAGCTACGAATATGGTGAAATTATATGGTGAAATTCATTCTAGTGCTACAGGAAAAATAAGTAATGCTTCAGGGTTTATTTTCACTGTGCCCGTATCTGGTAGATATTTATTTGATTTTACTTCTTCAGGTACAGCTATAAATGGAGGGACTGCAACATTTTATTTTCAAGTGAGGCAAGGTACTACGGTAATTGGTTCAGACATGCAAAGTAGTTATAATAATAATGTGCATGTTGAATATAATGGGAAGGTGGAAGTGAATTTACAAGCTGGGGTGAGTTACAATGTATATAATTATACAACCAGCGGAAGTTTTGAATCGAATGATTATGATCGTGTATATTATAAGTTAGTTGCAGGGAATTTGCCAGTTACTGGACAATCTGTTGATTATATTCAAGCCTCCTTATCTGCTAACCAATCATTAACTGCTGCAGGAAATATTATTTTTAATACATCTTCAGGAGCAGGTATTACATTAACCAGTGGAGGTTTTGAATTAAAAGCAAATAAAACCTATAAATTAGAAGCTGCATTGGGTGGCTCTTCAACTGGATACGCTTATTATGCATGGGTAGATAATACCAATACTATTTTACCTAGTGGCAGTATTGGAGTAATTATGAAAGCAGGGGCTGCCTATACAGATGCCCCTCAAGACAAAGCGGTAGTATTTTATACACCCACTACTAATACGACAGTATATTTAAGGGTATTGAATGTAAGTGGAAATATTATTGCCTATGCGCCACCTGTAGCAAATAATTATTCAAGTACTTGGGCTACTATTCAACAAGTGGGATCTTCTGCGTTCGTTAATCCTTGGATTTTAAACGGATCTGATGTTTATAATACATCAGGCAAAGTGGGCATAGGAACAACTACTCCAGCTGCAACATTAGATGTAATTGGTACGGCAAATGCAACTACATTAAATTTGACAAATGCTTCCTCCACACCTTCTATCAATGTAAAAAATGGAGATGCAGCTGCAACATTTAATGATAATGCACAAATTAAAATGGGTTGGGCAGGAAGTGCTGCGGGAACAAGTCAATTTGCGCAGTACATTCATACAAGACATAATGCTGGGGCAACTGAAAACGCGATTGATTTTTATTTATCTAATGGTACAGCTAACAATACAATAACAAGCGGATCAACAAGGGCCATGTCTATTTCGAGTCCAGGAAATTTAGATGTTGCAGGTAAAATTACCTTTGGCGATGCAACTGGAAATGTGGCTTTAAAAGTAAGTGCGTTTAAAAATTATGGATCCTATATTAGTATGGATAATATAAAGGCAACTGTTATTGTAAGTGGTGGTTATGGTGGGGTTTCAATTGCGGCTGTTTCAACTACTTTTAACGCTTTGATTTCTGGAAATTATTCAATGTATAATGGTGTTACAGGTGGTGGTGCTGCAAATGCAAATCAATCAATTACAACAACGCCAACAGGAATGCTTTTTGGCTGGAGCTTTCCAACTGCAGGAGACACAGCTACATTTCTAATCACAGATAATACAAATTCGCGTGTGTATCGTTTAATAGTTCAAATCAATTATAGCTTTTTAAACAATTTCATCTCTATCGAAAGGCTTCTTTAACTATCTTTTCAACGCTCCAATATTACTTGAGAATATTTTAACAGCAATGGCTAAAAGTATGACGCCAAAAAATTTACGTACAGCAAGTAATCCACCTGGTCCTAACATGCGTTCGATAAAGTTGAGTGACTTTAATACAATGTACACAATAACAAGATTCACCAAAATGCCTCCTAAAATATAGGCTTCTTCAAAGTTTGCTTTTAGGGACATAATGGTAGTTAATGTTCCACTACCTGCAATAATAGGAAATGCAATGGGCACCACTGTGCCAGAATGTGCATCTTTATCGCCTTTGAATATTTCATGTCCTAATACCATTTCTAATCCCAATAAAAAAATCACAATCGATCCGCCCACAGCGAATGACTTAATATCTAATCCTAGCATTTTTAAAAAGGGCTTTCCTAAAAACATAAAAGCGATCATGAAGCCCCCTGAAATTAAGGTCACTTTTAATGACTTTATACCACCCATTTTTTCTTTCATCCCAATTAATAAGGGGATAGATCCCACAATATCAATTACGGCAAACAAAGTAAAGATGACAGTAAGTAGTTGGTCTGGATGAAATTCCATAAAAAAAGCTTTGCACAAATGTACAAAGCTTTTTTGAATCGAACTTGTGTTGAAAATACCTAATGTGAATTTAATGTAAACGGATGCCAAATAGTAAAGTCCTTCCAATTGTATTGTATCCATTCACTTCTTGAAAACGATCGTTCCCTAAGTTTTGACCATCGGCAAATAGTGTTAAGCGCTTGCTTGCTTTATATTGAACATGCGCATTCGTTAATATATAGTAGCCTAATTGAACGTCGGGGCTTGCATAACCCCCCACATCGTAACGTTTACTAATATATCTCGCAGCAACGCTAATTGCTAATTTTGGCGTAGGGGAGTATTGCCATTGAATACCTGCGCTATGCTTTGGACGTTTTAATAAATAATTATAAGTAACAGTATCAGTGGTAGTCACTCGGTTTTGATTGGTTTCTTTTCCATTCATTAAAGTGTAATTTGCATTGATGCTGTTTTTTGTATTTAATTTCCAGTTGAATTCTAATTCAATTCCATTCACTTTTTGTTGAATAAAATTAAAATAGTTGTAGTCGATATAATTGTAATCAATGCCATTGTCAATAGTTCTATTATAATATACTGCTCGTGCAAATAGTTCATTTGTTTTGTATTCGGCGCCAATTTCAGTGCTAACCGATTCTTCTGGTGATAAATTTGCATTATTGCTAAGTTGATACAAGGAAGGCGCTTTAAACCCTGAAGAAACACTTGCTAATAACCTAACACTATTTGTTACTTTAAATGAAGGGCTTAAAGTAAATGTTTGATTATTTCCATAGCTAGAATGTTTATTATACCTACCGCCAATTTCTATATTCCACTTATTGGCATTGTCATTTAAAATAAGGGAAGTGTACACTGCATTTTGGTATTGGAAAGTATCCACAAAATTAAAGTTGTAGGGTCCCCATTCACCTAGTGATTCATAGGTTTGATGAAAGGATCCATACCTAAAATCACTTCCAACTACCCATTGTATATTTTTTGTAAATACATTTGCATAAAATACATCTGCAAAATGAGATGTTCCCCAGTAATGATTGTCTTCAAAAATTGTGTAGGTTCTGTCAGTGCTGTCATTAAGGTATTGACGGTCTTGTGTGTTAATTTGATATTGCAGCTGAAAACTAGTTCTATCCTTTTTGTATTTCAGTGTAATGCCAGTCATTTTGGTAGCATTTTTAAATTGGTTATCCTTGTCATCCTTAAATGCAGCCTGATCAATGTCGGCGCTATAGGCAGTAAGGCGTGTATAAGCTTTTAAATTCCAATTTGAATTAATGGCATAATTGATATTGGCAAACCAGCTTTTATTTTGGTAGCCATCCTTGTCAAAATTTCCAATATTTGTTTTATCTAATGCCGAAGAGAACCCTTTGGCAGACTGATTTTCATACCCAATGGTATAACTTAATTTATTAAAAGTTTGCGCATGCTGAATATCCATTTTTTGAGTACCATAACTGCCCACTGAATAGGAACCGCTCCAAGACTTTTTTAATTTTGTTTTTGTAATAATATTTATAACCCCTCCAATTGCATCCGAGCCATAAATAGTCGACTGCGCTCCTTTTAAAATCTCGACTCTTTCAACTTGGTCCAATGGTACTAAGTTTAAATCGAATTCATTACTTATCATTGAAGGGTCTCCAACTGGTACACCATCAATTAATATTAAAGTCCTTCCACTAGATGCGCCTCGCATAAAAATACTTGGCACGGTGCCTGCATTACTAAGGGCACCAGGTAAATACAAGCTTGTTTGTTCTGTTAACACTTGTGCTAAGCTGCGGCCGGCATTGGCTTGAAGGGCAGCTGCGTTAATTACAGTAACTACCTTGCCTGTTGTGTTTTGTTTCTGCTCAATTTTATTGGCAGTAACAATCACTTCAGTTAAGTTGTTAATAGTGTCTGAAACTTTTTTAGCATCGTCTTTTTGTTGCCCAAAGACTAGGGTGGTGGCAGCTATTAAGCTTACCGAGAGCGTGATTAATTTTTTGCTCATTGTTTTGTTTGTTTTAATTGAACAATGAGCTTCCTGGAATAAGAGAACCATAAGTGACTGCGGCGCAGAACAGACCCATTAGAATATGTAAAACTTTATAAGTTTATACATGATAATAAATGCCTGCGCAGCAATTAGTTTACAATCCTTGCTTTTTACCCGAAAGCTGTTGGTTATAATTTAATCAGGCAGGTCTTCTGGCTCGTTCTTTAGCAATGCATCCTTCCCAAATTGCTTCAGTGGATTTATTTGCATTGTTTGCGCTTAGCGTAGAACTTACAGCTACGGGAATAGCCCCCGATTTAAACGGGATTCCCTTTTAATCATTTTCATGAACCTAATTCTGAAACAAACATATCAATTTAAAAAATGCCTAAGGGTTTTAATTATTAACGCTTTGTTGAAAACTAAGCTCATTTTAATTATATTTATAACCAATTATATTTAGCATGAAAGAAAAGCAAGGCATTAATTTTTTTAGTCTTACAATGATTGTTGTAAGCCTAGTAATAGGGATGGGCATTTTTAAGACACCAGCTACAATTGCTGCAAAATCAGGTACGCCAATGATATTCTTTGCAGCTTGGATTATTGGGGGCATTATAGCACTTTTTGGGGCCTTAACTTACGCTGAAATAGGTCAACGCCTTCCTGTAATGGGTGGCTATTATAAAGTATTTGCACATTGCTATCACCCAGGAGTAGGCTTTACAATTAATGTCTTGATTTTAATTAGTAATGCAGCTTCGTTGGCAGTTGTTGCTTTAATTGGTGCCGATTATGTTAGTGATTTATTATTTGGTCGCCCTTCCGGCACTTTTTTCAATATTTGTGTTGCCTCTATTTCGGTGGGCCTTTTTTATATTGTCAATTTGTTAGGACTTAAAACAAGCAGTCGTACTCAAAACGTTTTAATGATTGTCAAAATAAGCTTAATTGTTTTATTAATTTCCTCCTTATTTAAAGGCGTTCAAGTACCTATTCATGGGGTGAATGAAGGGAAAGTTTATGTTTATAATGGCAGCAACGGCGCGCTATTATTGATGGTGAGCTTAGTTGCTGTATTTTTTACTTATGGAGGCTATCAGCAAACTATTAATTTTGGATCTG
>CAJATB010000022.1 GCA_903944755.1 uncultured Bacteroidota bacterium | reverse complement strand
TTTTATAATTTGCGCAAACGTTTTAGGTGGTTGCATGGGTACAACAGGTCCAACATCTATTAATCCTAAAACTAAAGAATTTTATTGTAACTCTTTTCCGTTAGTTACCATAAAAGATATGGTCAATGCTCAAGTACTATTACTTGATCATTTTCAAATTGAAAAAACTTTGTGTGTATTAGGTGGCTCAATGGGTGGAATGCAAGTTCTTCAGTTTTGTTCATCCTATCCTAACAGAACTTATTCAGCGATTCCAATTGCGTGTACAGCAAGTCACTCTGCGCAAAATATTGCATTTAATGAATTATCTCGTCAGGCAATTATGGCTGACCCTGAGTGGAGTAATGGTGATTACTTAAAATTAAATAAAAATCCCAGAAAAGGATTATCCGTTGCTCGTATGGCAGGTCACATTAGTTATTTGTCCGAAAAGGGATTACAGGAAAAATTTGGAAGAAAACTCCAACAGACTGGTGACTTTAAATTTAATTTTGATGCAGACTTTCAGGTTGAAAGTTATTTAAAGTATCAAGGTAATGCTTTTGTTGATCGTTTTGATGCGAATAGCTATTTGTATTTAACGCGCGCTATGGATTATTTCGATTTATATCGTGAAAATAATGGTGTTCTTGCTAACGCATTTAAAGACGCAAACATTAAACATTGTTTAATTTCTTTCTCAACAGATTGGCTTTACCCAACAAGTGAGTCAAAAAAAATTCTTATTGCGCTCAATTCAATTGGAGCTGATGTAAGTTTTGTTGAGATTATTACAAATAATGGTCATGATGCTTTTCTTCTTGATGAGCCTGAGTTTTTAAGAAGTCTTAAAGGATTTTTAGATTCAGCTTATGAATCTTTTAAAGCAACTAACTAATTAAATGACCGAAGTTAAAAAAGAAGACACCGTTACTGTTTCTGAAGTAGGGCCTGGCCCGTTTGTACAAAGCGTAACTGTTAGAGGACATAAACTTTTTGCTGATGAGCCATTATCATTTCCTGAAGGAACAGATAAAGGCTTAAGTCCTAATGACTTTTTACTTTCATCGCTTGGTTCTTGTACTTCTATAACTCTTAGAATGTATGCTCGTTTAAAAAGATTACCTCTTAATAAAATTATCATTACTCTAAACAGAAATGAGAATGGGGATATTGATAGAAAGATTGAGCTTATTGGTAATTTAACTGATGAACAAAGAAACCGATTGTTTGAAATTTCAAACAAGTGCCCTATTCACAAAGCTCTAACGAACTCTGTAAAGATTAACTCTAAATTAATCTAAATAGTTGCAAGCGCCTGATCAATATCAGCTAAAATATCGTCTGGATGTTCAATGCCAATTGATAATCTTACGTACCCTGGTGTAACTCCTGCTTTTAATTGTTCCTCAGGAGAAAGCTGAGAGTGCGTTGTTGAAGCTGGATGAATTGCAAGACTTCTTGCATCACCAATGTTTGCAACATGATACAAAAGTTTTAAAGCGTTAATAAATTTCTTACCCGCATCAACACCTCCTTTTAACTCAATGCCACACAAAGCTCCAAAGCCACCTTTTAAATATTGTTTAGCACGCTTTCCAACTTCACCATCGTAAAGACTTGGATAAATAACTTTTTGAACTTTGCTGTGTTTAGTTAAATATGAGACAACTTTTTCAGCATTAGAACAATGTTGCTTCATACGCAAAGCTAACGTTTCTAATCCTTGGATTATTTGCCATGCATTAAATGGTGATA
>CAJATB010000021.1 GCA_903944755.1 uncultured Bacteroidota bacterium | reverse complement strand
TGATAAATACATTTCCGCTACTCTAAATATTTTAATATTTTCTAAATATGTAGATATGTTTTGATATTTCAAGCACAATGGAATGCTTTTTTCTCCACCAATTGCATTTCTATTACCTATGTCAACAAATCTTCTTCTAACATCTGTCGATGTATAAATATCATACAATCCTTTAAAAGTAGTCAATGTTGCTCCAGTACTTTTACTATTCATAGTTTGCTTGGTAGCTAAGGCATCTCCATAACCAGATTGATTACATAAATAAGCATAACTATTATTGCCTGGATTATCAGCTGTATTATTAGCAATTTCTAAGATTGATTCCTGATTGCCAATGCTTTGAAAGTCTTGAAACATTCCTCCATAGGTAAATAATTGAAATTTGCCAGAATTGATTACCTCGTTAGACGCAGTAATAGCAGTGGCCCAATCTTCCTTATAAATAGCAACCCTTGTTTTTAAAGCAAGTGTTGACCAGCGATTCATTCTAATTTTAGAAAACCCTGCATTTACCACTCCATTGATATAAACATCTCCATTTGATGGCAAACGTTTCAATGCTTCTGCTATATCCGTTTCTACTTGTTGATATACTTCAGCTGCGGTATTCCTTGCTGGATAAACTACATCTTCAATAGTTGTAACTGGCTTCGTGATAATTGGAACACTAAGATGCGATCCGTCTAAAGTGTGGCTTAGGGGTCTTGAGTAAAATTTAGCAAGATCAAAATAAGCCATTGCTCTAACAGCATAGGCTTCTCCTACTAATTGTGCACACTCTACTTGTGTAATTGTAGTACCTAATTTATTTATATTTTCTTCATTTGCAATTACAGCATTTGCTGAACCAATAACTCTATACAACTGATCCCACATTCTTTGCACTTCAGACTGAGTAGAAGAAAATGTCATTGTGTTAAAATTTGCTAGCTGTGAAGCCTTAACACTCCTAGTCATATTATCAGATATCATTTCAGATACCGCAAGCATATCACGACCATAATAACCTTGTTCTTGAATTAATGAGTACAACCCGTTTACCGACGACCTTGCAGTAGGTAAACTGTTAAAGACGTCAGTTATAAAGATATTTTGCTGGGGCTTTAATTCTAAAAAGTCTTTACTGCAACCTATAGCGAAAAGTATAATAGTCGAAAATAATAATAACTTTTTCATTATAAAATATTTATTAATGTTAAAATTTAAAAATTGATATCTAGTCCAAAAGTTATTGTACTAAATACTGGAGGACGTCCGGAAAGTTTTCCATCTATGCCAACTTCAGGATCTGTATAAAGTCTTTTGTCTTTCACATAAGTGAAAAGGTTTTGTCCTGTAATGTAAAACTTTGCACTATTAATTTTGATTTTAGATTTAGGGAAATTTTCAGACTTTAAAGTATAAGATAAAGACACGTCCCTTAATCTGATGTAACTTCCATCATATAAAAATCTAGTGCTTTCAAATGAAGAACCGCCTGATTGCGTGCCTAAGTATACAGGTTTTGGCACGTCTGTATACTGGCCAGGAGTTGTCCATCTTCTTGCATATTCGTCTTTTGTAATACCATTACTTAAATCAATTAAACCAGTACCACCATCTGAATGATATAATGGACCAAAATCATCATATATTTTATTACCCCAATAAACATATAATTGAAATCTTAAACCAAAATTTTTATAACTGAAGGCATTTGTAATACTTCCATAAAATTTTGGTGTTGCACTGCCATCAATAAACCTAGGCAAACTTGGTGTGTATACATTTGTAGTAGAATCTTTAGATTCATTAGCATGCCACAAGGCTTCTCCATTTGAAGGATTTACTCCAGCATAACTTCGGTGGTACATTGTATAATAATCATACCCTACTCTTCTATAATAATCGGCATTATTTGAAAAAGAGGAATCAATTTCCGTAACCTCGTTCTTATTTTTAGTATAGTTCATGTCTACAACCCATTTGAACCCATCATTTCTTTTTGGAGCGATTACTACTGCAGAAAGTGCTAACTCGATACCGGTGTTTTTCATTGCACCACTATTCACTGTCATGGACGTTACACCATTTAAACTTGGAATGGGTTGGTCTAAAATTAAATTGCTTGTTGTTCTAGTGTACCAGTCAACCGATCCAGAAAGTCTGCCTTTTAGAGAACTAAAATCCAATCCTATGTTTAATGGATTATTTTTCTCCCAAGTAAGGTTGTTATTTGCCAATTGTGATAAAGTAACACCTGAATTTGAGTTATAATCAGCACCAGCAGTATATAAACCTTGAGATTGAAAATTACCAAAACCATTATTATTTCCAGTATACCCATAACTACCACGTAGTTTTAATTCATTAATCCAGCTAGCAGTAAAAAATTGTTCTTTAGAAATATTCCATCCCCCACCAACAGACCAAAAATTAGCAGATTGATAATTTAAAGCAAATTTAGAAGAAGCGTCTTGTCTTATTGATCCTGTTAAGAAATATCGATCATCAAATGAATAACTTCCATTTATAAATTTACCAGTCATAGCGTTTGCTGTACCTGTTCCTGTTCCCGCTCTAACAACAGAACCTCCAGCAGGTGTGCTTGTGCCTGGTGTGATGTTATTTACAACAACATTTAAGTCTCTATCATTTCTAGACTGTGCTTCATATCCTACAAATATTTCAACATTATTTTTTTCTTTGAACGATTTTTTATACCTCAATATATTAGTAGCAATCATATTACTAACATCATTTGAATAATCTTCTATTTGACCTCCACGAGCAATATAGGTAGCACCCACCCTAGGATCCTGAATGATAGTTCGGTAAGCATGGTTAAAATCAACTCCGAATGTGGTTTCAAATGTTAACCCCTCGAATATTTTATACTCACTAAATCCGTTCGCACTAACATTGTATATCTTATTGAATTTTTTCAGTGTTTCAAAAACAGCAATTGGATTATATTGAGTATTGAACCCCATATTCCAAGTTACTCCATCCGCTAAATAAGGTGAGATCCATGGCACAAGTCTGTAAAAATTTCTAACTGGATTAGCTGCAGTTGTGTTTTCAGAAAAATCAGAAGAATTTTGGTAATTACCACTTAATCCACCTCTGATAGTCCAGCGATTAGTGACTTGTGAATTTACATTAATTCTGTAACTAGCCTTTTCAAAATCTTCGGTTTTAATTGAACCTTGGGCTTTATAAATGTTTCCAGAAATAAAATAAGTGGTTTTTTCATTTCCGCCATTAATATTTAAGTTGTATTGGTTATAACGTCCTTGTCTAAATGTTAAACCGTACCAATCTGTATTTATATCCTTGTTAACTCCTTTTGACAACAATAGTGAATCATAATTATTTTCATTACCACCAGCGTTAATCCAACCTTCTTTATAATATTGAAGATATTCTGAAGTATTTAATGGCTTTTGGCTTTCTCTTATTGTTGGATTATTAAATCCCTGCTGCATCGAGAAACTTATTTTAGCTTTTCCCGAATTACCTCTTTTAGTGGTGATTAAAATAACCCCATTTGCAGCGCGTGATCCATATAATGAAGTCGCAGAGGCATCTTTCAAAACAGTAAGGTTTTGAATATCGTTAGCGTTCATACCAGCTAAAGGATTTGATTGGCCACTACCAGCTATATCACTTGTTACTACAGGAACACCATCAATTACATATAGAGGCGCTGATGAGGCATTAATAGAACCGATTCCTCTAATTCTGATATCAGGCATAGCGCCAGGATTCCCAGATCCGTTAGAGGATTGGACTCCAGCAATATTGCCTTGAAGACTTTCTTGAAAAGAAGTATTGGACCTATTTTCAATTAAAGTATTTTTAATTGAGGTAGCCGCACCTGTAAAAGAAGACTTTTTAACTGTGCTATAAGCGACAACCACAACATCTGAAAGGTTATCC